>CBIMJO010000243.1:0-9501 GCA_966244135.1 uncultured Actinocrispum sp.
GTGCACGCCCTTCGGCACGTAGATGAACGAGCCGCCGGACCAGACCGCGCCGTTGAGGGCGGAGAACTTGTTGTCACCGTGCGGGATGACCGAGCCGTAGTACTCCTTGAACAGCTCCGGGTGCTCCTTGAGCGCCGTGTCGGTGTCCAGGAAGATGACGCCCTTCTCCTCCAGGTCCTCGCGGATCTGGTGGTAGACGACCTCGGACTCGTACTGCGCCGCGACACCGGCGACGAGGCGCTGCTTCTCCGCCTCGGGGATGCCCAGCCGGTCGTAGGTGTTCTTGATCTCGTCCGGCAGTTCCTCCCAGCTGGTGGCCTGCTTCTCGGTCGAGCGCACGAAGTACTTGATGCTGTCGAAGTTGATCCCCGACAGGTCCGCGCCCCAGTTCGGCATGGGCTTGCGGCCGAAGAGCTGCAGGCCCTTGAGGCGGCTTTCCAGCATCCACTCGGGTTCGCTCTTCTTGCTGGAGATGTCCCGAACGACGTCCTCGTTCAGTCCACGGCGAGCGCTCGACCCGGCCACATCGCTGTCCGACCAGCCGAACTCGTAGCGGCCTAGGGTCGCGAGAGTCTCGTCCTGGGTCATCGGCGCGGTTGTGGTGGGTGTGCGCTGCTCGGCAGCGGCAGTCATGCGGGATTCCCTCCATCCGGGATCGGTGGGCCTGAGGAGGTGGAATACGGCTCCACCGGTATGTGGGTCGTGCACGCGGCGTCACCGCGTGCGATGGTCGCCAGCCGCTGCACGTGGGTGCCGAGCAGGTCGGCGAACGCCGCCGTCTCGACCTCGCACAGCTGGGGGAACTCGGCCGCGACATGCGCCACCGGACAGTGGTGCTGGCACAGCTGCTCCCCCGCCCCGACCTTTCGGGTCGAGGCAGCGTAGCCCTCACGGGTCAGCGCGGTGGCGAGGGCCTCGGCCTTCTCCTGCGGCGTGTCGGCCAAGGTCACCGACGTCCGATGTGGATCGACGAGGGTCTTGACGCGTCGCTCCGCGAAGGCCTTCACGGCCTCCTCCCCGCCGGTCTCGGCGAGGAACCGGATGGCCGCCACGGCGAGGTCGTCGTAGGCGTGCCCGAACCGCGCGCGCCCGGCCTCGGTGAGGAGGAAGAGCTTCGCCGGCCGGCCACGGCCCCGGCTGAGACCCTGCGGGGCGTCCCTCGTGCACGCCTGGTTGTCCGCGAGCAGGGCGTCCAGGTGACGACGGACCGCCGGCACGCTCAACTCCAGCTGCTCGGCCACGGACACCGCGCTCACCGGCCCCTGCTCGAGCAGCAGACGGGCGACGGCGAGCCTGGTAGGCCCGTCGACCGGCTGCTGAGCAGGTCCAGTGTTTTTCACAACATTGATGTTACCTAATTACCCGCACCCTGCTCAACGAGGGTCACCCGTGACCCGAGTCATGAAAGGCCAGCCTTACCAACCCCCGAACGGGTGAGGTGAGGGTGCTTCCCGGGTGTCGTGGGGTTGATGTTGCCAAAGGGGATGCCCGGGCGATACACGTCACCGGTTCGCACCCGAGTGCCGACTTGCATCCCGGTGAGTGCGGCACCGGCCAGCGCCTCAGGTTCGTTGAACATCGTGTCGAGTTGTGCGAGCACGTCGCTGTGACCGGTGAAGTCCCTCGTGTCGTGCGGTAGCTGAGGCGGCGGCATGAAGTCACCGACCGACCGGGCTCGCCCAGCAGTGCCGGTGAGCGTTCACCGCGCCGAACGACTGAGCCGGGCTCCGCAAAAAGGCTGGTTGCGCCTTCGTCGAGGTGCCGTTCGACGGCATGCTCGGCGGCCTGCGAGCGCACCGAAACCGGGCAACCCCAAGGGGGTCAAGGCCGCCGAGGAGCTGTGCGGGCCGCAGGTGGCCATGCAGACCGGCACCACCCAGGCCCAGCAGGTGCTCGACGAGCTGCAGCAGAAGTGTTCCGCCGCAGGCAAAGCACGCATCCAGGACGTGCAGCTCCCGCAACAGACCAACGTGAACCAGGCCGTGGTCACCGGCCGCGCCGACGCGCTGCTGGCCGACAACAACCTCGTGGCCTACCAGGCGAAGATCCAGCCGGGCAGCTTCGAGGCGGTGCCGAGCATCTTCGTCAACCCGGCCACCATCGGCATCGCGATCCCGAAGGACGACACCCAGCTGGCCGGCGCGATCGCCGCGGCCATCAACGCGCTCATCGCCGACGGCACCTACAAGTCCATTTTGGACCGTTGGCAGGTCGGCAACGCGGGCGTGGCCAAGTCCGAGGTCAATCCCACGGCGGCTTCATGAAGGCCGACGTCGCCGAGCTGACGGCGATGACCGACACCCGGCCGGTCAAACGGCGCCGGCCGGGTCAGGTCATCGTCATGGCGGTGAGCCTGGTGCTGGCCGGGTTCGCCCTCGCCACGCTGATCGTCAACCCGAACTTCGACTGGCCGACCGTCGGCGCCTACCTGTTCGACGTCGGCATCTGGCACGGCATCGGCGTCACCCTCGAGCTCACGCTGTACGCGATGATCATCGGCATCGCGCTCGGTGTCGTGCTCGCGATCCTGCGCCAATCAGACAATCCGGTGGCGCGCGGTTCGGCCGCGCTCTACATCTGGTTCTTCCGTGGCACGCCGGTGCTCGTGCAGGTGCTGTTCTGGGGGTTCGCCGCGGCCATGCTCGGCCTGAGCCGGATGGCCACACTGCGGTATGTCGTTCTGCCGCAGGCGATGCGCGTGATCATCCCGCCGGTGGGCAACCAGTTCATCTCGATGCTCACGATCGTCCAGTCGCGGCTGGAGCGGCGGTCCGGCCGGGGCCTCGACCCGCTGAGGAGCATGCCGTGAGCGGTGAACCCGTTGTGCTGGCGCGTGAGGTGCTCAAGGGCATCGACCTCGGGGGTCTGCCGGGGCGAGGTGATGTGCCTGCTGGGCGCGTCCGGCTCCGGCAAGTCGACGTTCCTGCGGTGTGTCAACAACCTCGAGACGGTCGACCGCGGGTTCATCCTTGTGAACGGCCAGCTGGTGGCCGGGGATGTGCTGAACGGACGAATCCACGAGGCACCACCGAAGGTGATCACCGAACGGCGGTCCAAGATCGGTATGGTGTTCCAGCAGTTCAACCTGTTCGGACACATGACGGCCCTGGAGAACGTGACGCTCGCGCCCATGAAGGTGAAGAAGGAGACCAAGGCGGTCGCCACCGGCAAGGCGCTCAGGCTCCTCGACCGGGTCGGCCTGGCACAACGGAAAGACCTCTACCCCAGCACGAGATGGGCTTCGCCCGCGAGGCCGGCACGCACGCGGTGTTCATCCACGAGGGCAAGGTCATCGAACAGGGACACCCCAAGCAGGTCATCTCCGCTCCCGCGCACGAGCGGACCAAGGCATTCCCGGCGAAGGTACTTTGATGCACGAAAGCGTCTCCGCACGCATAGAACGACTGTCCCCTGACCTGATCGAGCTCAGCCACCGCGTGCACGCGGCGGGCGAGCTCGGGTTCGACGAGAAGCTGTCCGTCGCCGCGGTCGCCGAAACCCTGGCCGCGCACGGGATCGAGGCCGAGATCGGCTGCTACGGCCTGCCCACCGCGTTACAGGCCACCATTGGTGCGGATGGCCCACGCATCGGCGTCCTGGCGGAGTACGACGCCCTGCCGGACATCGGGCACGGCTGTGGCCACAACATCATCTGCGCCACCGCGGTCGGTGCGTTCCTCGGGCTGGCCGGAGTCGGGCACGGCACCGTCGTGCTCTACGGGACGCCGGCCGAGGAGAACGGGTCCGGCAAGGAGATCATGGCGCAGACCGGCGCCTTCGACGACCTGGACGCGGTGGTGATGCTGCACCCGTCCAGCCAGACCGTCGCCAACGCCACCAACTCCGGCCTGCGCTCGGTCGAGGTGACCTACCACGGCACCGCCGCGCACGCCGCCGCCGACCCGCAGCACGGCCGCAACGCGCTGGACGCGATGGTCGCGGCGTACCAAGGGATCGCCGCACTGCGCCAGCACATCGAACCGGACGAGCGGGTGCACGGGATCATCAGCGAGGGCGGCCAGGTGGCCAACGTCGTGCCGATCCGGGCCAGCGGCCGGTTCCTGCTCCGTTCGGCCGATCCACAGTCCCTTGTGGACCTGAGCAGGCGGGTGCACCGGATCCTGGAAGGCGCCGCGCTGATGACCGAGACCCGCCTGGAGGCCACCTGGGACAAGGTCGCGCCGTGCCTTCCGGTGCGCAGCAACGGTCCCCTGGCGGCGCGGTTCGGCAGGCACCTGCGCGACCGCGGCATCCCGGTCACCCCGGCCGACCGCACACCCGGGTCGACCGATCTGGGCAACATCAGCCTGCGCGTCCCGTCGATCCACCCCACTCTGGCGATCGCGCCGGAGGGAACGGTCATGCACACAGCCGAGTTCACCCGCTACGCCGCCGCGGAACGCGCGGACGAAGCGGTCGTGCACGGAGCCATCGCGCTTGCCTTGACGGCGTTGGACTTCCTCACCGACGCCGACCTGAGGGCCGCCGTGCGCGCGGAGTTCGAGGCCGCGGGCGGCCGGCTGGACGTGCCCGCCCTGCTGGAAACCCCGTCAGCCCGCTGACGTCTCGTCCAGTGCCCGTTCGACGTCGCCGATCAGTTCCCCGGCGTCCTCCAGTCCACAGGAGAAGCGCAGCATCCCCTCGTCGATGCGCGCGGCCGCCAGCTCCTGCGGGCTCAGGGAGAAGTGCGAGGAGTTGAACGGGGTGCTGACCAGGGTCTCCACCCCGCCCAGGCTGGTCGCCTCGGAGGCGATGGTCAGCCGCCGCATCACCTTGAGGGCACGGTCATTGCCGCCGCGGACCGTGAACGCCACCATCGCGCCACTTCGCCCCGGCTTCATCACATCCGCCGGTCCCTGGTAGCCCGCGAGACCCGGGTAGCACACCGACTCGACCTCCGGGTGGTCCTGAAGTCGTTGCGCCAGCTGCAAAGCGGTCGCCGAGGAGCGTTCGAGGCGGACGTCGAACGTCTGCAGGCCGCGCCAGACCAGGAAGGCCGCGTGCGGGTCGAGGCAGCCGCCGAAGGTGATCATCCGGCGCTGGATCTCGGTGACGGTCTCCCGGTCCGACACGACGGCCCCGGCGATCACGTCCGAGTGGCCGCTGAGGAACTTCGTCGCAGAGTGCACCACGATGTCCGCGCCCAGCCGCAACGGGTTCACCGTGTACGGGGTGGCGAACGTGTTGTCCACCACCAGCTTCGCGCCGGCCTTGTGCGCCAGTTCGGCTATCGCGGGCAGGTTCGTCAGTTCCAGTTGGGGGTTGGACAGGGTCTCGGCGTAGACGATCGCGGTGCCCGGGGTGATGGCCGCGGCCCAGGCGCCGAGGTCCGCGGAGTCGACCACGGCGACGTCGAAGCCGAGCGCGGGCAGGTCGCGGACCAGCAGGTCACGGGTGTCGCCGTAGACCTGGCGGGCGGCCACGATCCGGCGGCCGGACTGCAGCAGGGTCATCAGGGTGGTGGCGATGGCGGCCATCCCGGAGGACGTCATCATCGCCGCCTCCGCGCCCTCCAGCAGGGCGATCTCGGCGGCGGCCGCGTCCACGGTCGGGTTGGCGAACCGGCTGTACCAGTGCTCGGTCAGCCCGCCGTTCTGCTGGATGTCCTTGTAGGCCAGGTCGTCCAGGTAGAACGTGGCCGACTGGTAGATCGGCGGCACGACCGGCCTGGTGCGGGCGACGTATCCCTCGGACTTCTCGGCTCTTCCGGTCATGCACTGAGACTACGGGCGGGCCCGCCGGAGTTGGCAGCGTTTTCCAGCGCGCATTGGCCGGGTTAACACTACATAATCAAGGCATGGACGAGATCGACCAGATTATCCTCGGCGAGCTGGTGCGCGATGGGCGGGTCAGCTTCCGCGACCTGGCCGACCGGGTCCGGCTCAGCCCGACCGCGACCGCCGAACGCGTCCGCCGCCTGCAGGAGACCGGCGTCATCACCGGCTACCGCGCGGAACTGTCCCCGGCCGCGCTCGGGCGTCCGCTGCGCGCGCTGATAGATGTGCGCTTGCGGCCCGGCCCGGACCACGCTTCCCTCGAACAGGACCTGATGACCCACCCGTGTGTGCTCAGTGGCGTTCACGTCACGGGCCGTTGGGACTACACGCTGACGGTGGCGTGCCGGGATGTGGCCGAACTGGACGAGCTCATCATGGCGCTGCCCCGCGACTACAACGTGATCGAGACCGACACGAGGCTGGTTCTGCGTGAGCTGAGCGGTTCTCGTTCGGTTGCCGACGTGGCCGGTCGAGGTTCTCGATAGTCTGCGCACGTGGTGGTGAGCGATCCGGTGCCCGTGGACGTCGTGCCCGTTCCGCCTGCCTCGGCGCCGTTGGACAAGAAGGACTGCCGTCAGCTGGACCTGGTCCGGCGGTGGGGCACCATGGGCGCGCTGCTCATCGCCTTCGGCTCGCTCGGCGCCGGCGCGGCCCCGGTGTACAACCCGTTGCCCAGCGTGCCGGTGATCGGCCTGTTCGCCCGGATCCCGGGGGTCTCGCTCGCGGTCGCCCTGCTGGGCATGGGCATGGTCATCTCCGGCTGGGTGCTGCTCGGCCGGTTCGCGCGGCCGGCCAGGGCGCGGCTGATGAGCCTCAGCCAGCTCAACCGGACGCTGCTGATGTGGGCCGTGCCGCTGATGTTCATCCCGCCGCTGTTCAGCAAGGACGTCTACAGCTACCTGGCGCAGAGCTCGATCGTGTCCAAGGGCCTGGACCCCTACCAGCTCGGCCCGGGACAGGCGCTCGGCCAGGACGACCCGCTCACCCGTGGCGTGTCGAACATGTGGCGCGACACACCCGCGCCGTACGGGCCGCTCTTCCTGTGGCTCGGCCATTTACTCAACTCCGTCACCGGCAACCACGTCGTCACCGGAGTGCTGACCCAGCGGTTGCTGGCCCTGGCCGGGGTCGCGTTGTTCGTGTGGGCGTTGCCGCGGCTGGCCAAGCGGTTCGGGGTGCAGCCGGTCACCGCGCTCTGGTTCGGCGCGCTGAACCCGTTGGTGCTGTTCCACCTGGTCGCCGGGGTGCACAACGAGAGCCTCGCGATCGGGCTGATGATGGCCGGGTTCGAGATCGCCCTGCGCTACCTGCCCAAACCCGGGGCGCCACCGCTGGCGTCGCCGCACAAGGAGTGGACGTTCGTCCTGCTCGGCGTCGCGGTGATCACGCTGGGCGCGGCGGTGAAGCTGCCCGCGCTGGTGGCGGCGGCTTTTGTCGGCGTCCAAGTCGCGCGGAGATGGGGCGGCGGGATCCCGCGCTTCCTTGGCGTGGGCGCGCTGTTCCTCGCCACGGCCGCCGTGACGATGACCGTCGCCTGTTATGGCACGGGGCTGGGCTACGGCTGGGTGGGCGCTCTGGGGACGCCGAGCCTGGTACGCAGCTGGATGTCGCCGGTGTCGGAACTGGGCAACCTGGGCGGGGTCCTGGGCATCACCCTCGGGCTGGGCAACCACACCACCGCTGTGCTCGAGGTGTTCACCCTGCTGGGGTATGCGACCGCGGCGATCCTCACGGTGTGGCTGCTGTGGACCTGCCTGCAGGGGCGGCGGAGCGTGATGACCGGGCTGGGCGCATCGCTCGCGGCATGGCTGATTCTGCATCCCGCGATGCAGCCCTGGTATTTGTTGTTCGCAGCCATTCCGTTGGCCGCGTCGTTGGCCGGGACGAAACGATTCCGGACGCTGGCGACAGTCGGTTCGGCATTCGCGGCGTGCCTGTTGCCGCCCACCGGGGGAACTTTCGCAGGTCGCAACTATGTCGCCGTCTTCGCTTATGTAGCGGCGATAGTTGTGTTGTTGGTCATGCTCTACTTCGTGCACCGCCGGGTCCCGATCGTGAAGCGCGCGAAAGCCTGAGGGGCGCTAGTCTCTGCTTCCCCCGAAGGGAGACGACCCGGTGAGCTGCGCTTCTTGTGGTGGGCCAGAGGGCCTGTGGGCGACCGACCGCCTCACGATGCTGCTGGACAGATGGGGCTGGGACGAGCAGGCCGTCACGCTGCTTGACGGCGCCGCGCTGCTGGTCGTGGATCTGGACAACTTCAAGCGGGTCAACGACAGGTACGGGCATCCGGCCGGGGATGCGGTGCTGAAGGCGGTGGCCGACACGCTTCGGGCCACCACACGAAAGGGTGATCTGCTCGGGAGGTATGGCGGGCATGGTGGGGATGAGTTCCTCGTGCTTTTGCCGTCGACTTCGTTGAATGAGGCGATGGGGGTTGCTGAGCGGATTCGCCTCGGAATTCGGGGGATGAAAGTTTCTGCTGGGGAGAGGGTTCTTTCCGGGATTTCGGTTTCGATCGGTGTGGCTGCGGGGTGTTCGGAACTCGATGCTTTGATCGCTTCCGCGGACTCTTCTTTGCGGGCCGCCAAGCGGTCGGGTCGGGATCGGGTGGGGTCGGGTTCCTGGGCGCGCCGTCGGGGCGTGCTCGCCGCGGTGAGTGCCGCTGCCGCGGTGGGGGTCGCGGTCATCACCTTCACTGGCGAGCCTCGGGTCGCTCAGGAAGTCGCCGCTGCGCTTCCGCAGCCTGTCCTGCAGCCACCCTCGCCGAGTGTTTTGCCGCCATCAGCGCCACCCACGGTTACCGTTTCCAAGACCGTGACTGCCTTGGTTCCTGCGCCTCCGGCGCGGCCTCGGACTGTTCAGCGCACTCGCACAGTTGTCGCGCCGCCTCCTGCGTCGTCGCCTTCGGCTCAGCCGCGCGGGCTCGAGGTGCCCTCGCCTGTTGCTCGCCGTCGTTGTCAGGCTTGCGATTTGATTGCGACGATGATGCGTGACCTCAATGGGCGGCTGCCGCGGTGATCTAAGTCCCGGCGGGGGCACGCGCGCGGTTCGATTTGGTTTGGGGCCCCTGCGGCGCAAGGGCCGGGCAGTGCTTGTCAAAAGAGGCGGAGCAGGGCCAGGGCCCTGCCCGCCAACAAGCTTATTTGCGCCGCCCCCCCAAACAAAATCGAACCGCGCGCGTGCCTGGTCGGCCCTCAGGGGAGGCGCGACCCCTCGGGTTCCCGTCAATGGGTCAGGCCGCCGCTGGTTCGAGGTAGGGCTCCGGGGTGGTGATGTAGGTACGGCCCGTGGGACTGGTAAAGACCAGCGTGCCCGGGGTGGGCTGAGTCAGGCTCCAGGTGCTGCGTTCCCTCATCAAGTTGTGGTGCTTACACAGCGCGGCCGTGTTCGCCGGGCTGTTCACGCCGTCGTCGGCATGACGGACCGTATGGCCGATCTCGCACCGCTGCGCGAGAGTCGAACAGCCCGGCAGCCGACATGTCCGATCCCGCACCTGAATCAGATCCCGCAGTACGGGCGAGGCGTAGCGCTTGCGGCTGGCCTCGACGACCTGGCCCACCGGATCGGTGATCATCCGCCGCCACACCGCATGCCCCGCCAACTCCCGCGCATGCCCCGCCGTGATCGGCCCATAGCCCGACAGCTCCCCCGGATGCTCATTCAGGCCGGGCAGCGTGGCCATCGGCACCATCACGTTCAGCTGGATATGCGGCCGCTCAACACT
>CBIMJO010000244.1:0-9497 GCA_966244135.1 uncultured Actinocrispum sp.
TGAAGGCCGGCACGATCGCCGGGCTGGACGGGTCGCCGGTCGCCGAGGAGCTGCTGGAGCAGGCGCTGGCCGAGCGCAAGGCCCTCGTGCAGCTGTGTCTCTACGCGCTGGACCGGGCCCGCAGCCCCGGGGTGGTCGAGCGGCTGGAGGAGGGGCTGGCCGGGATCGGCGTGACCGCGTTGCGGCCGGACGGCGACGTGTTCGACCCCGCGCACCACGAGGCCGGCGGGACGGTGCCCACCCAGGACGTGACGATGGACGGCGTGGTCGCGGAGACCGAGGTGGTCGGGTTCGCCGACCGCGGGCGGCTGCTGCGGGCGCCGATCGTGATCGTGTACAAGGCTCAACAGCCATGACAGCGCCCGCGACGAGTCTGCCCAAACAGGTCGCGCAGCACCGTGAGGTGATGCTGAACCTGCTGCGTGAGGTCGCCCCGGAGTCCGCGAAGTGGGTCGAGGAGCTGCGCGGCCGCCGGCGCCGCAAGCCGACCGTGGTGACCATCGGCGAGACCAACCGCGGCAAGAGTTCCCTGGTCAACGCCCTGCTCGGGCAGCCGGGGCTGTCCCCGGTGGACGCGGATGTCGCCACCGCGACCTACCTGGTGTTCGGGCACGCCGAGCAGTGGGAGGCGCGGGCCTGCTACCCCGGTCAGCTCGCGCCGGTGCCGGTGGACCTGAGCCAGCTGGTCAACTGGGTGTCCGCGGCGCACGAGCTGCCCGAGGGGCAGTTGCCGCCGCGCTATGTCGAGGTCGACGGGCCGGTCGAGCTGCTGACCAACGTGTCCATTGTGGATACCCCCGGGGTCGGCGGGCTGGACTCCGTGCACGGTGAGCTGGCGCTGGAGGCGGCGGCGAGCGCGACCGCGCTGCTGTTCGTTGTGGACGCTTCGGCCCCGTTCACCGTCGGGGAGCTGAACTTCCTGCGGAACGTGGGCGACCGCGTGGAGACGGTGATCTTCGCGTTGTCCAAGATGGACGCCTACCGAGGCTGGCGGCAGGTGCTGGAGGCCAACCAAGGGCTGCTGCGCGATCACGCGCCCCGGTTCGCCGACGCGGTGTTCTACCCGGTGTCCGCGCGGATGTTCGAGATGGCGGGCAAGGCGCCGAACCCGGACGCGGCCGCCATGCTGCGCGAGAAGTCCGGCGTGCCCGCGCTCGCCGACGCCGTGCAGGAGCTGGTGATCGGCAAGGCGGCCATGCTCGCCGAGGCCAACACGTTGCGCGCGATCGGCACTTCGCTGGACGAGGTCCAGGTGCAGCTGTCCGCCGAGGCGCGGGCGTTGACCACCGGTGCCGACGAGGCGAAGGTGTTGCGGGAGCGCAAGGAGGAGCTGACCGCGCAGCGCAAGTCGTCCACCCGCGGCTGGCAGGTCAAGATGCGCACCGAGACGCAGCGCTGCCGGATGGAGAACACCCACGAGGTCAGCCGCGAGATGCGGGACATGCAGACGTGGTTCCGGCAGGCCATCGACGCCGCCGACAAGGACAAGCTGACCGCGTTGCCGGGCGAGGTGGATGTGGCGCTGCAGGTGGTGTCGCGGCGGATCAGCTACTCGGTGGGCGCGCGGCTGAACCGGATCGGTGAGACCGTCCTTTCAGGTCTGTTCAACCGGGACGAACTGGCAGTGTTGCAGGCGCAGTACGCGCGCAACGGCCAGCCTCCCGTGGTGCTGCGCACGCCGGAGAAGCGGCCGGGCACGTCCGAGGACAAGCTGATGGTGATGATGGGCATCAGCGGCGGCGTCGGCCTGGGCAAGCTCGCCACCATGCCGTTGGGCATCTTCGGCGCGGCCGCTGCGGGCACGTTGGGTGTCGTCGTCGCGCCGGTGACCATCGTGCTGGGCCTGGGCGCGGGCTGGTGGATCGCCAAGACCCGCAAGCACGCCCAGGAGAAGCAGCACATGAAGACCTGGCTGACCGACGCGATCGCCGACGCCCGGTCCACACTGGACCAGATGGTCGCCGACCAGCTGATCCAGGCCGAGCAGGAGCTGTCGCTGGCGCTGGACGACGCGCTGGGCAAGCGGATCGCGGCCATCGAGGAGGAGCTGCGCGAGGTGGACAAGGCGATGCGCCTGGGCGCCACCGAGCGCTCGAAGCGCCTGCAGCAGGTCAACAAGCACCTCGCCGATGTCAGTTCCGGCAAGGAACGCGCCGATGAGCTGCTGAGCCGGATCAGGTCGGCTAAAGTCCGGCCCGCCGGTGCCTCTTCGCCCGCGCAGGGAACCAGCGCCGCCGGCTGACAGTCCAACCGCCAACGAAACGAACTCTCCAACCAGGGGGACCCTGTGTACGACGACTCCGACCACGACTCCCACCAGACCTCGGGCCACGGCGACGAGATGACCGTCACCGTCGACGGCGAGCAGTACGAGGTCGAGGAGGAGTACGACATCGACAAGGATGGCCACAACGACACGGCCATCATCCAGACCGATGACGGCGGCGCGGTCGCCTTCACCGACGCGGACGGTGACGGTGACGCGGACGTCGCGGTGGAACTTGACGATCACGGCAACGTCGTCGGCGCCGCCCGCTACGACGAGGCCAGCGGCGAGTGGCACGCGGTCGACCCCAAGACGGGCCAGGAGAGCGGTGACCACAACGGTGGCCACAGCACCACCGCCAGCAGCCACGACGACGACCACACCACCGGTTCCTCGTCCTCCTCCGGCAGCGCCCACGGTGAGGAGATCACTGTGGACGTTCCCGACCAGAAGGAGGACATGAACGTCGGCGCGGCCACCGTCGACTCCGACCACGACGGCAAGAACGACACCGTCGTGGACACCACCGACGACGGCACCGTCATGGCCTACACCGACACGGACGGCGACGGCGAAGCCGACCGCGTGACCATCATCGAGACGGACGGCGACGTCGTCATCGGTGAGCACACCGGCGAGGACGAGTGGACCGACGTCGAAACCGGCCACGTCGACTCCCACGGCAACTACACCCCCGACTCCACCTCCAGCCACAAGAGCTGAGTGCACTCACCACAAACCCCGCGGGCCCGATCCCGCGGGGTTTCCTTATGCGTGCCTGGGGCTCATACCGGGGTGGGCTTTCAAGAGATGCGTCGCGGTGGGCGTGAATTCCAGGATATAGCGATAAGTCTGCGACATGTGACGCCCAATCCTCAGGCCTGAGGCAGGTTTCACCCGACCTACCGCACCCCACCCTCGACAGTCCCTTCTCCATCCCCGAGCCCACCCCGCCGAACCAACCCACTCTGCCTAGTGCCCCCTCTTCCGCCCCGCAGAGCCAAGTCTGACTGCCGGTCGCCTCTGCTTCCGGCCCCAGCCAGCCCACAGAACCAGGCCCGATTCGGTGGATGCTCCTCCTTTTCGGCCTGTGCGAGGGCTCGGCGTGCGCCCCTGAACGGCTCCGCTTCTGCCTCGCCGAGCCAGGTCCGCTCGCGGAGCGAGGTCAGTTCGCCGTATGCATGCGCTTTCCGCTCGGCCGGGCCAAGCCCCCGCTTCCACCTCGCGAAGTCGCTCAGTCTGCTTCGCCTGTCGCCTCCGCACCCGCCCGTCTCGATGGCCCCGCTTCCGCTCCGCCTCGCCAAGTCGGTCCACAGCACCAAGTCCGCCCTGCCGATCGCCTCTCCTCCACCCCGGTGACCGCCCTCCCGCCACCCCAGCGGCTCGCCGCTCCCACCTCAGCCGAACTCCCCACGACCGCCACCGTCCTCCCGCCCAGACAACGCCGCCTTTCCATCTCCCCCACTGAATCCCCGCCCCTGCCAACGATGTCATCACCCAAATCGGGCCGGGTGCAGATTCGAATTGTGGCGCCGGGCACAACTTTCATCCCCCACTTCGTTAGTTCGCCGCAGAATGTCCGCGTGGGCTCGAAACCGTATTGGTCTAGTCCTTTTCTAGGGGCGCTCGAATATGTGCCAGAGGGCACTTGGTGCTGGTCAGGGTGGGTGCGTTTTGGTCTTGAACGATTGCTGAACCGATCAGGAACAGGAAGATTTTCGGTGGTGTGGGAAAGCACACGTGGGGCATTCGTGTACTGAATCGATCCCCTTATCGGTCCGGTGAGGCAACCCACACGTCAACTGTCGTTTAACTGCCGTCCAGCTGGTTAACCTCGCTTCATCCCTTTACACGGCACGCCCATCTCTCAGCGCGGAGTGGGTGGGCGTCAGCCATTGGTGAGGACGTCGAAGTCCCCGCTGTCGGACAACGGCGTCCGGCTCGGGCTTTGCGCCGACAGGCCGACAGTCAGGAGACGAGGCGAGATGACCGCATTGGCCATTCCGGGTCTGGATACCGCACCGACAACGCACCCGCGCCTGCTGGAGTGGGTGCACGAGGTCGCCGAGCTGACCACGCCCGACCAGGTCGTGTGGGCCGACGGTTCGGACGAGGAGTGGGAGCGCCTGACGACCAAGCTCGTCGACGCCGGCACGTTCACGCGGCTCAAGCAGAAACCGAACTCGTTCTGGGCCGCCTCGGACCCCGGCGACGTGGCCCGGGTCGAGGAGCGCACGTTCATCTGCTCGGTCGATCCGCAGGACGCGGGCGCGACGAACAACTGGATGGACCCCGCCGAGATGAAGGCGACCATGACCGAGCTCTACCGGGGCTGTATGCGTGGTCGCACCATGTACGTGATCCCGTTCTGCATGGGGCCGCTCGATGCCGAGAAGCCGATGCTGGGCGTGGAGATCACCGACTCGGAGTACGTCGTCGTGTCCATGCGGGTGATGACCCGGATGGGTTCGAAGGCGTTGGCCAAGTTCGGTGAGGACGCGGACTTCGTGCCCTGCCTGCACTCCGTGGGCGCGCCGCTGGCGGACGGGCAGCAGGACGTCGCCTGGCCGGCCAACGAGACCAAGTACATCAGCCACTTCCCGGAGACCCGCGAGATCTGGAGCTACGGCTCGGGCTACGGCGGCAACGCGTTGCTGGGCAAGAAGTGCTACTCGCTGCGGATCGCCTCGGTGATCGGCCGCGACGAGGGCTGGCTGGCCGAGCACATGCTGATCCTCAAGCTGATCTCGCCGGAGGACAAGGTCTACTACGTCGCCGCCGCGTTCCCCAGCGCCTGCGGCAAGACCAACCTGGCCATGCTGGAGCCGACCATCCCCGGCTGGCGGGTGGAGACGCTCGGCGACGACATCGCGTGGATGCGCTTCGGTGAGGACGGCCGGCTGTACGCGGTCAACCCCGAGGCCGGTTTCTTCGGTGTGGCACCGGGAACCGACTGGCACACCAACCCGAACGCGATGCGCACCATCGAGCGCGGCAACACGGTCTTCACCAACGTGGCGCTGACCGACACCGGCGACATCTGGTGGGAGGGCATGGGCGAGCCGCCCGCGCACCTCACCTCGTGGAAGAAGCAGGACTGGACGCCGGACGCCGGCGAGCCCTCCAGCCACCCGAACTCGCGGTACTGCACGCCGATGTCGCAGTGCCCGATCCTGGCGCCGGAGTGGGACGACCCGAAGGGCGTGCCGATCTCGGCGATCTTCTTCGGTGGCCGCCGCAAGGACACCATCCCGCTGGTGGCCGAGTCGCGCGACTGGAACCACGGCACCTTCATGGGCGCCACGCTGTCCAGCGAGACGACCGCGGCCGCCAAGGGCAAGGTCGGCGTGGTGCGCCGGGACCCGATGGCGATGCTGCCGTTCATCGGCTACAACGCCGCCGACTACTTCGCGCACTGGATCGCCACCGGCAAGCGCGCGGACGCGGACAAGCTGCCGAAGATCTTCTACGTCAACTGGTTCCGCCGCGGCCCGGAGAACCAGTTCCTGTGGCCGGGCTTCGGTGAGAACTCGCGTGTGCTGAAGTGGGCGATCGAGCGCATCGAGGGCAAGGCCGCCGCGCAGGACACCCCGATCGGCTGGGTGCCGACCGTGGAGGACCTGGACACCGACGGCCTGAAGGCGTCGCGGGAGGACCTCGAGGCCGCGCTGACCGTCGACGCCGACGAGTGGCGCAAGGAGATCCCGCTGATCGAGGAGTGGTTCGCCAAGATCGGCGAGAAGGTGCCGACCTCCCTGAAGGACCAGCTGGAGACGCTGAAGCAGCGCCTGGGCTAAAGCGGCATCCGCTGATCCACGACGACGGCCCCGGGGCCCCACCTCCCCGGGGCCGTCGTTTGTCCACAGCCGCTGGGACGGATGTGAACACTGGGACGATTGTGCACACGAGCTGCACCTGGCGACCCTCAGGTTTGTCCACAGCCTGTGGATAGAACTGTGCACAGCCTGGGGACGAGACCCGGTCGTCACCGCATCGAAACTCAGTTGTCCACAGCAGGGTGAAACGAGGACCCTGTCCATACGTCATATAGAGAGTGACCCGGAACATCTGGTTCCGGGCGGACGTGACGAAGGTGGTGTGCGGCAATGATCAGCGCGGGCATCGCGATGATGGTGCTGGCACTGGCCGCCCTGTTGATGGTCATCCTGACCGAGACGGACGCGGATCAAGACAGCGCGCAGGTGGACGAGCCCGTCGTGCCGCAGTCGCACGACGGGCTCTCCCGGGCGCTGACCCCGGTCGGCTGACCGGCTTTTTCCTTGCGTGGCAGTGGTTTACTGCGCCGGTTTACTGCGCCGGTTTTATTGCGGCAGACCCAGCCCGCCGAGGTTGCGCAACCGCACCCGGACCGGGCGGATGGCCTCGGCGTAGCAGACGATGTTGGTGTAGCCGCGCGACCAGGACTCGGCGTTCGGAATCCGCCAGGCGGGCAGCACCTCCTTTGACTGCCCACCCAGATAGCTCTGCACCATCGCCGGGCAGCGCTGCTGGGCCAGCGCGTTGATCGAGTCCGTGGACGGCATCTGGGCACCCGGCCGGGCGATGCTGACCACCTGCGGCAGCGCCTCACCGAGGTGCGGCTGGTCGCAGGGACCGCGCTGGATCTTGGGGTCGCGGGACGGCGAGGACACCGAGCAGGTCTGGAACCGCAGCTGGTCGGCGGTGCGCAGCACGCCCTCCAGCGTCCCGGTCCGCATCACCGGTTTCTCGTCCGGCCCGACCTCGGCGGCCGTGCACATCAGCCACCGTTGACCGGCCTGCCACTGCTGGTCGTTGGGCCACAGCGGCATCGCGACCAGGTTCGTCGCGTCGGCACTCGACCCGCCGAGGTAGTCGGTCAGCTTGTCCCGGCAGAGCGGCATGGTGATCGTCGCGGCGTCGTCCTCGTCGGGCATCGACGTGGCGGTCAGCTTGCCGACGTTGACCACCTCGGCGTCATGCGGCTCGCCGCAGCCGACCACGGCGGACCGGCCCGTATCGAGACATTGCCCGGCCGCCGGCGGATGCTCACCGTACATATTCGAGGGCAGCGTGATCCGCTGCGACGTCAACGTCCCCACCTGGCCGCCGCCATTCGGCGGCGCGGCGGTTGTGGTGGTCCCGGTGTCACAGGCCGAAACGGCGAGCAGGGCGGCGCAGACGGCGAGACCCCAAGCGATCCGCATGCGATGACGCTACCGCCAGTACCCGGTTGTGCCGTCGGCGAATATCACGATTCGACTACCGACAAAGGTTCCTCACCGCCCAAAGCTGTAACCGGGAACAACGTCACGCCTACCATCCGGCGGACTGGTCCGCGCGAGGCATGTGAGGACGCTGATGTCTGAGGTACCTGGCAAGGCCGGAACCGGCCTGAAGTGGAGCAACTGGAACCTGCTGCTGCTCGTTCCGCTGATCATGTTGATCACACCACTGATCAACTTCGACGGTCCAAGACTGCTGGGCCTGCCGTTCTTCTACTGGTCGCAGTTCGCCTTCGTGATCGTCGGCGTGCTCAGCGTGTCGATCGTGTACGTGAAGACCAGGAACGAGCCGGTGGACACCAGCGCGCCGGACCGGTTGTCGGTGGACGACCTGGACGAGGGGGAGGCCAAGTAATGCAGTGGACCGAGCTGATCATCTTCGCGCTGCTGTTCCTCGTGGTCACCGTGCTCGGCTTCGTCGCCGCCCGGTGGCAGCGCGGCAGCACCCTCGACCACCTCGACGAGTGGGGCCTCGGCGGCCGCAAGTTCGGGTCCTGGATCACCTGGTTCCTCGTCGGCGGTGACCTGTACACCGCGTACACCTTCGTCGCCGTGCCCGCCCTGGTGTTCAGCGCCGGCGCGACCGGGTTCTTCGCGTTGCCCTACACGGTGATCCTGTACCCGATCGTGTTCCTGCCGCTGCTGCGGATGTGGTCGGTGTCCCGCGTGCACGGCTATGTCACGCCGGCCGACTACGTGCGCGGGCGCTACGGTTCGCAACTCCTGGCGTTGCTGGTCGCGGTCACCGGCATCGTCGCCACCATGCCGTACATCGCGCTGCAGCTGGTCGGCCTGGAGGCGGTGCTGCGCACGATCGGCCTGAACGGGTCCGGCATCCTCGGCCACCTGCCGCTGCTGATCGCGTTCATCGTGCTGGCCGTCTACACCTACCAGTCCGGCCTGCGCGCGCCCGCGCTGATCGCGTTCGTCAAGGACATCCTGATCTACATCGTGATCCTGGTGGCGGTGTTCTACCTGCCGGCCAAGCTCGGCGGCTGGAGCCACATCGTCGACACGGCCAAGGCGAAGTTCGACGCCACCCCGGCTCCGACCGACGGCATCCTGCTGAACAGCAACAACCAGCTGCAGTACGCCACCCTGGCGCTCGGCTCGGCGCTCGCGCTGTTCCTCTACCCGCACTCGCTCACCGGCGCGCTCGCCTCCCGCGGCCGCAACGTGATCAAGCGGAACATGGTCGCCCTGCCGGCGTACTCGCTGCTGCTGGGCCTGCTGGCGCTGCTCGGGTTCGTGGCCATCTCGGCCGCCGCCAAGCCGATCGTCAACCAGGCGACCGGCCGCGCGGACAGCAACACGATCATCCCGGTGCTGTTCGACCAGCAGTTCCCGTCCTGGTTCGCCGGTATCGCGTTCGCCGCGATCGGCATCGGGGCGCTGGTACCCGCCGCGATCATGTCCATCGCCGCGGCCAACCTGTGGACCCGCAACATCTACAAGGAGTTCTTCCGCAAGGACGCCAGCCCCGCGCAGGAGGCCAAGCAGGCCAAGCTGGCCTCGCTGGTGGTGAAGTTCGGCGCGGTGCTGTTCATCATTCTGATCGACCCGCAGTTCTCCATCGACCTGCAGCTGATCGGCGGTGTGATCATTCTGCAGACCCTGCCCGCGGTGGCGATCTCGCTGTACACCAGGTGGTTCCATGTGTGGGGCCTGGTGGCCGGCTGGGTCGCGGGCATGGCGTGGGGCTTCGCGATGCTCTACGTGATCCCCAACCCGGCGGCGAACAAGGCCCACTTCGGCGGGTCCGCCCTGGCCCTGGACAAGCTGTCGCTCTTCGGCTGGCACCCGTTCAGCGGTTCGACGGTGCAGATCTACGTCGGGTTCGTGGCGCTGATCGGCAACCTCGTGGTGGCCGCGGTCGTGACGTGGATCCTGCGGGCGCGCAAGGTGGCCAACGGGCTCGACAAGACGCAGAACAGCCTCTTGCAGAGCAGGCTGGCCAGCCTGCAGCG
>CBIMJO010000245.1:0-9492 GCA_966244135.1 uncultured Actinocrispum sp.
ACAACGTGCAGAACGCCGTCAGCCGGCTCAACAGCAAGAAGGCCGACGTGATCGAGTACGAACGCATCTGGGTGGAAGGACTGAACCGCGGGGACGTGTCCGCCGCCGATCGCGCCTTCACCTCCGACTGCACCATCCACATGACGGGCGTACCGCAACCCGTGCGCGGCATCGCTGCCTGGAAGCAGCTCGTGCAGGGTCTGCGCGCTCTCTACCTGACCGTCGCAGTGGATCACCGCGGTCACAGTGTCCAATGCGGGCAGTTCGTCGCAAGAGTCGCAGGTCAGGACCTGGTCGGCGGTCTCGGCCGCCCATCGGGCGATGTGCTCGCCGACGCCGGTGGCGCCGACGACCAGCACCGTCCCGGTGGGCTGCCAGGCTTCCGGCCCGGCTGCCGCCGGAGTCAGCCGCAGGCCGAAGGCGCCGTTGGCCCGGATCGCGACCTGGTCCTCCCGGCGACCGGCGAGGACTCCGGCGAACCGGATCAGCGCACGGTCGTCGATCTCCAGCGGCAGGTCGATCAGACCACCCCAGAGTTCGGGGTATTCCAAGGCAGCGACCCGGCCGAAGCCCCAGACACCGGCCTGGGCAAGATCTCCTGGTTCGTCTGGGGTGACCGCGACCGCGCCGCGGGTGATGCACCACAGTGGAGCGTTGATCCCGGCGGTGACCATGGCGTCCAGCACGATCCGGCTGTCCTCGCCGACCAGCGACAGGACGCCTTCGACGTTCTCGGCCTCGGTCAACAAGTCCAGTTCGGACAGGTCGAGCCGGACCGTGCCGTCCCAGATGTCCTCGGTGTGCCCCGCCGGGACGATCTGCAGCCAGGTGCCGCGGAGCTCACCGGGCGGCACGCTGAGCTGCTTCCAGTCGGTCCGGTAATACCAGCTGTCCGGAGTGGACTTGATGACGATCTCCGGCCAGAACCGGCGGCGCTGGAACGCGTACGTCGGCAGCTGCACCCGGCGAGCACCAGCCCCGGCGAAGAACGCCTCCCAGTCCACCGACAGACCGGCCGCGGCAATGCGGGCCAGGGCGCCGATCGCGGCCACTTCCTCGCCGCGGTCCTTGCGCAGCAGCGGAATGGTCTGCGCGTCCACAATGCCGCGGGTCATCGCCGACAGGACGCCGTCAGGCCCGAGTTCCACGAAAGTGCTGACACCCAGACCGTCCAGCGCGGTAACACCGTCAGCGAACCGCACGGTCTCGCGAACATTGCGCACCCAGTACTCGGGACTGGTCACCGGCTCTTCAGTGGCCACTGTGGACACGAATGGGAACTCGCCCAGCATCGGGTCCATCAGCGGCGAGTGGAACGCGTGCGAGACACTCAGCCGCTTGATCTTGTCGAACCGTCCGGCCACCGCCAGGACGGCGTCCTCGTCACCGGCGACGACCACCGACTTCGGGCCGTTCACCGCCGCGATGCCCACCCGCTCGTTCAGCAGCGGCCGGACCTCGTCCTCGGTCGCGACCAGCGAGACCATCGCCCCGCCGGCGGGCAGCGCCTGCATCAGACCGGCGCGCGCGTTGACCAGCGTGCGAGCGTCTTCAAGCGAGAGCACCCCGGCCACGTGAGCCGCGGCGACCTCGCCGATCGAGTGTCCGGCAACGGCCGCGGGCCTGATCCCCCACGATTCCAGCAACCGGAACATGGCGACTTCCACGGCGAACAGCGCGGGCTGCGTGAACCCGGTCTGGTTCAACGCCTCCACGTCGTCACCCCACATGACTTCGCGCACCTCAGGGTCGACCGCCGCATCGAAGGCGGCAGCGAACATCGGGAAGCGCGAGTACAGCTCGCGACCCATCCCCAGCCGCTGCGAACCCTGACCGGCGAACAGGAACGCTGTTTTGCCACCGGCGGCCGCTGTCCCAACCTCGGTCATACCGTCGGGAGTGGACACCAGCGCGGCGCGGTGCTCCAGCAGTGCCCGTCCCGTGGCCAGGGTGTAGGCGACGTCCACGGCGTCCGCTTCCGCTGCCTTGACCCGCTCCACCTGCGCCCGAAGCGCCTCGGGAGTCTTGGCGGAGACGACCAGCGGCAGGATCTCGGGCGCGGTCCGGGGCTCCAGGGCGACGGGCTCGGGCTGTTCGATGATCACGTGGGCGTTGGTGCCGCCGACGCCGAAGGCCGAGATCCCGGCCCGGCGCGGGCGACCGGTCTCCGGCCAGGCCACCTCGTCGGCGACCAGCGAGATCGCCCCAGCCGTCCAGTCCACATGGGACGTCGGCTCGGTGACGTGCAGCGTGCGGGGCACGAGACCGTGCTGCATGGCCAGGGTCATCTTCATCAGGCCCGCCATGCCCGCCGCGGCCTGGGTGTGGCCGAAGTTGGACTTGACAGAGCCGATGAGCAGCGGGATCTCGCGGTTCTGGCCGTAGGTGGCCATCAGCGCCTGTGCTTCGATCGGGTCACCCAGCGTGGTCCCGGTGCCGTGCGCCTCGATGACGTCGACGTCCAGAGTGGACAGACCGGCATCCGCCAGCGCGGACCGGATCACCCGCTGCTGCGACGGCCCGTTCGGGGCGGTGATGCCGTTCGAGGCTCCGTCGGAGTTGACCGCCGAACCCCGGACGATCGCCAGGATCTGGTGACCGTTGCGCTGAGCGTCGGAAAGCCGCTCCAGGACCAGGATTCCGGCGCCCTCGGACCAAGCCGTGCCGTCGGCGGACTCGGAGAACGGCTTGCACCGACCGTCAGCAGCCAACCCGCCCTGCGCACTGAACTCAACGAACGCCGCCGGGCTGGACATCACCGACACACCACCGGCCAACGCCAGCGAGCACTCACCGTTGCGGAGTGCCTGCGAGGCGAGGTGAAGAGCGACCAACGACGCCGAGCACGCGGTGTCCACGGTCATCGCGGGACCTTCGAGGCCCAGCGTGTACGACAGCCGGCCGGACATGATGCTCGCGGTGTTGCCGGTGGCCACGTGGCCGAGGACGTCCGCGCCCGAACCGAGCAGGACGCTGGTGTAGTCCTGGCCATTGGTGCCGACGAAGACACCGGAGTCGCTGCCGCGCAACGAGGTCGGGTCGATCCCGGCCCGTTCCAGGGCCTCCCACGTGGTTTCCAGCAGCAGGCGCTGCTGCGGGTCCATGGCGAGGGCCTCACGCGGGGAGATACCGAAGAACTCGGCGTCGAACTCGGTGGCCTCGTGCAGGAACCCGCCTTCCACAGTGGACGACTTGGCGCCGCCGAAGGAAGTGTCGAGGTCCCAGCCGCGGTTCGACGGAAACTGCGTGATTCCGTCGCGGCCGTCCGCGAGTAGCCGCCACAGCTCGTCAGGAGTGGTCACACCACCCGGGAAGCGGCAGCTCATGCCGACGATCACGATCGGGTCGCCGGTCCGCTCTCGCACCACCTGCACGACCGTGGTCTGCGCCGAACCGTTCAGCTCGGTGAGCAGGAAGTCGTTCAGCACCCGCGGGGTCGGGTAGTCGAAGATCAGGGTGGACGGCAGGTTCAGGCCGGTCGCGGTGTTCAGGCCGTTGCGCAGCTCGACGCTGGTCAGCGAGTCGAAGCCAAGGTCCTTGAACGCGCGGTCCGGGTCAACACTGTCGGTTCGCCCGAGCACGATGCCGACCTGCGTGCACAGCAGGCCCAGCAGATACTCGGCCCGCTCCGCCGCCGGAACGGCCCGGAGCTGGTCCCGCACACCGCCGGTCTTGGGCCCGTCGAGCACCCGACGAACCTCGGGCAGGTCACGGACGAACGGGTTCGGCCGGGCCGAAGCGAAGACCGGCACCCAGCGGGTGAAGTCGATGTCCGCCACGGTCACCGCGGTCTCGTCACGCTCGATCGCCTGGCGCAAGGCCACGATGGCCCGCTCCGGCAGCATCGCCGTGTACCCACCGCGCCGCACGCGGTCCTCAATGGACTGGTCGACCATTCCACCACCGGCCCACGGACCCCATGCGACCGAGGTCGCCACCAGGCCCTGAGCACGCCGGAACGAGGCCAGAGCATCGAGATAAGCGTTGGCAGCGGCATAGTTGGCCTGCCCGGCCGAGCCGAAGGTGCTGGCTGTGGCGGAGAACAGGACGAACGCGGCCAGGTCCTTGTCGAGGGTCAGCTCGTGCAGGTGCTTGGCGGCCACCATCTTGGACCGCACGACCTGGGCGAACTTGGCCGGTGTCAACGAGTCGACCACGCCGTCCTCGACGACCCCGGCCGCGTGGAACACCGCCGTGAGGTCTGAGATTCCGTCGATCACCGCGGCCAAGGCGTCCCGATCCGAGACGTCACAGGCCACGGCCTGGACACGGTCGCCCAGCTCGGCCTGGAGTTCGGCCACACCGGGTGAATCGGGGCCACGGCGGCTGACCAGCAGGATCCGGTCGGCGTCGGCGACCATCCGGGCCACGTGGGCACCGAGACCGCCGGTGCCACCGGTGATCAGGACAGTGCCGGTCGGCGTGTAGGGCTTGGCGAGCTTGGACTTGGCGCGTTCCAGTCGCCGTCCGTACACACCGGACTGACGGATGGTGACCTCGTCCTCTTTGCCGCCCAGCACCGCGGCGAGCCGTTGGACGGCGGCCGAGTCGATGATCTCCGGCAGGTCGACCGCACCGCCCCAGCGGTCCGGCTGCTCGAGGGCGACCACCCGGCCGAGGCCCCAGATCGCGGCCTGACCAGGGTTGGCGGTCTCGTAAGCCTGCGTGACACTCCATAGTGGAGCATTGACGCCAGCGTCGTTGAGGGCCTGGATCAGCGTGTTCGTCATCGCCAGCCCGGCCGGGACACCCGGCAGCTCTGGCAGCGAGTCCTCCAGGAGCCCGACCAGCGACAGGACGCCGTCGAACTGCCCCAGCTCGGACAGCTGAGCCGCGAGGGCATCGCGGTCGGTCTCGGAGATCTCGATCCGGGCGTCGATCCCCAGCTCGGACAGCCATTGCTGCGAGGGCAGACCGGAAGGCGTGACAGCGAGCCAGGTCCCGGTCAGCGATCCGGTGGCCGTGATCGGCCGCCAGACCGGCTGGTAGATCCAGGAGTCGACGGACGGCGTGCCGGTCTCCGGCCAGAACCGCTGCCGCTGGAAGGCATAGGTCGGCAGGTCCACGCGCTTGGCGTTGGTACCCGCGAAGAACGCCCGCCAGTCGACCATGACTCCGCGGGTGTGCACGGTTGCCAGGGCCGTGAGCAGCGTCGCTTCCTCGTCACGCTCCCGCCGGAGAGCCGGAACCACGGCCGCGTCACTCTCGCGGGCCATCGCGGTGAGCACACCGTCCGGCCCCAGTTCGAGGAACGTGCTCGCCCCAGCGGCTTTCAGCGCGGCGAGACCATCGGCGAACCGGACCGCCTCGCGGACGTGCCGCACCCAGTACTCGGGAGTCCGCAGCTCGTCGGTCTCGATGGCGCCAGTCAGCGTCGAGACGACCGTGATCTCCGGAGCCTGGAAGGAAAGCCCGGCGACGACCGCGCGGAAGTCCTCCAGCATCGGGTCCATCAGCGGCGAGTGGAACGCATGCGACACCGCCAGCCGGCGAGTCTTCTCGAACCGCGAAGCGATCTCCAGCACCTCGGACTCGTCACCGGAGATCACCACCGACTGCGGCCCGTTGATCGCCGCGATGCCCGCATTGGCGCTCAGCAGCGGCAAAACCTCGACCTCGGTGGCCCGCAGGGACACCATCGCGCCGCCGGTGGGCAGGGCCTGCATCAACCGGCCGCGCGCGGCGACCAACGTGCAGGCGTCTTCCAGTGAGAACACCCCGGCCACGTGAGCCGCGGCGATCTCGCCGATGGAGTGCCCGGCGACGAAGTCCGGCCGCACGCCCCACGACTCCAGCAGGCGGAACAGCGCGACCTCGACAGCGAACAAAGCGGGCTGCGTGTAGGCCGTTTGGTCTAGCAGCTCGGCGTCCTCGCCGAACATCACGTCCCGCAGCGGCCGGTCGAGCGAGGCGTCGAACCGGATCAGGATCGCGTCCAGGGCCTCGGCGAACACCGGGAACCGCGCGTACAGCTCACGTCCCATGCCCAGCCGCTGCGAACCCTGGCCAGTGAACAGGAACGCCAGCTGACCAGGCGAAACAGCGCCGGTCACCAGGCCAGTCGTGGGCGAGTCCTCAGTGAGGGCCAGCAGAGCGAGCAGCAGCTCGTCACGGTCAGCCGTGACGACGGCGGCCCGATGGTCGAGGGCGGCCCGGCTTGTGGCCAGCGAGAACGCCAGATCGGTGAGGTGCCGGCCATCCAGCGCGGCGATCAGCTGCTTCGCCTGCGCCCGCAGCGCTTCCGGCGTCTTGCCGGACAGAACCACCGGCACCAGCGAGATCTCAGTCGCCCCTACCGGCTCGTCGGCTTCCGGGGCCTGCTCGATGACGACGTGGGCATTGGTGCCGCTCAGGCCGAAGGATGAGATTCCCGCGCGGCGAGGACGACCGGTCGTCGGCCACTCCGTCGGGGACGTCACCAGCTCGATGGCGCCCGAGTTCCAGTCCACATGCGACGATGGCGAGTCGACGTGCAGGGTGTGCGGGACCAGCTTGTGCTGCATGGCCAGCACCATCTTGATCACGCTGGCGGCACCCGAGGCCATCTGCGTGTGACCGATGTTCGACTTCACCGACCCCAGCAGCAGCGGCCGTTCCCGCTCCTGGCCGTAGGTCGCGAGCAGAGCCTGCGCCTCGATCGGGTCGCCCAGGGCGGTTCCGGTGCCGTGGCCCTCGACCGCGTCGATCTCGGTCGCGGACAGCTTGGCGTTGGCCAGCGCCTGGCGGATGACTCGCTGCTGCGCTGGGCCATTCGGTGCAGTCAGGCCGTTGGAGGCGCCGTCCTGGTTGATCGCCGTGCCGCGGATCACTGCCAGCACGGGGTGTCCGTTGCGCTGTGCGTCGGACAGGCGCTCGACCAGCAGCAGGCCGACACCTTCGGCGAGGCTCATCCCGTCCGCGCCCTCGGCGTAAGCCTTGCAGCGGCCATCGACGGCCATCGCGCGCTGACGGCTGAAGCCCACGAACGCGTCGGGAGTGGCCATCAACGCCACACCACCGGCCAGCGCGAGCGAGCTTTCCCCGCTGCGCACGGACTGGCAGGCCAGGTGCAGAGCGACCAAAGAGGACGAACAGGCCGTGTCCAACGTGACCGCGGGGCCTTCGAGGCCGAACAGGTACGCGACCCGGCCGGACATGATGCTCGCGATCGTACCGGTCACCGCGTGACCGTCGGCACCGTCCATTGTGTATGCGTTGTAATCCTGGTAGCTGGCACCGATGAACGTGCCGGTCCGGGACCCTCGCATGGTCGTCGGGTCGATCCCGGCCCGTTCGAAGGCTTCCCAGGCGGTTTCCAGCACGAGCCGCTGCTGCGGGTCCATCGCGAGGGCCTCACGGGGGGAGATCCCGAAGAAGTCGGGGTCGAACCCGGCCACGTTCTCGACGAACCCGCCATTGGTCGAGTAAGTCTTGCCGGAGACGTCCGGATCGGCGTCATACAGCCCGGCCGCATCCCAGCCGCGGTCGCCGGGGAACCCGGAGATGGCGTCGCGCCCGTCCAGCATCAGCTCCCACAGCTGCTCCGGCGAGGTCACCCCACCGGGGTATCGGCAGCTCATGGCCACGATCGCGATCGGCTCGTCGTCGGCAACCGCCGCCTGGGCAACGACATCACCGGCCCCGCCGCCCGCGATCTGCGTGCGCAGGAACTCGGCCAGCACCAAGGGGCTCGGGTAGTCGAAGACCATCGTGGCCGGCAGCGACAGCCCGGTGGCCTGGGCGAGCCGGTTGCGCAGGTCGACCGCGGTGAGCGAGTCGAACCCGGCGTCCCGGAACGCCCGCTGGCCGGGCAGCGCGTCGGGGGAACCGAAACCGAGGACGGTCGCGGCCTGTCCACGGACCAGGTCGAGCAGGGCCCGCTCTTGCTCCGGCCGGGACAGGCCGCGGATCTTGGTGAGGAACTCGCTGTCGCCGGACGTTGCCTCGGTCCGGTCGATTTCGGCGATCTCATCGAACAATGTGGTCGGACGGCCGGTGGTGAACACCGGGTAGTAACGGTTCCAGTCGAAGTCGGCGAGCGCGAGCACCGGCTCGTCACCCGCGATCGCGCGGCCGAGGGCGGTCAGCGCGAGGTCGGGTTCCATGAACTTCAGGCCGCTGCGCAGGATCTGCTGCGGGTCAACCCGGCCGAGCTTCTGGTCGTCCGCCCAGATACCCCACGAGATCGCGGTCGCCTTCAGCCCGCGCGACCGACGGTTCTCGGCGAGCGCGGACAGGTAGGCGTTACCGGCGGCATAAGCGGCGTGCTCTCCGGCGCCCCACATGCCGACCACCGACGAGAACAGGACGAACGCGTCCAGCTCCTCGTTGTCCAGCAGGGCATCCAGGTTCTGTGCGCCGACCACCTTGGCGTTGGTCACCCTGGCGAAGTTGTCCAGAGTGGTCTCAGCCAGCGACTGAAGTTCAATCACCGCTGCGGTGTGCAAGACCGTGCGAATGGTGTGGCCATCAGCCTTGAGCCGGGCCAGCATGTCCGCCACCGCGTCCCGGTCGGCGATGTCACAGGCGACGACCGTCGCTGTCGTGCCCTGCTCGGCGAGTTCCGCGACGAGGTCCTCAGCTCCCGGAGCTTCCATGCCGCGACGGCTGACCAGCACGATCTGCTGAGCGCCTTGTCCGGCAATCCAACGGGCCACGTGCGGGCCAAGCGTGCCGGTGCCGCCGGTGATCAGTGTTGTGCCACGCGGAGTCCAGTCCGACTGGGTGCCCGCCGGAGCGTGCACCACCCGCCGGGCAAGGACACCCGACGACCGGATCGCGAGCTGGTCCTCCGTGCCGGCCCCGGTGAGCACACCGGCCAGGCGGCGGGCGACGGCCTCGTCGATGGCCTCGGGCAGGTCGATGACACCACCCCAGCGCTGCGCGTGTTCTAGGGCGGCAGCCCAGCTCGCGCCCATCACCTGAGCCTGCACCGGGTTGACCACGGTGTCGGACCGGCCGGTCGAGACGGCGCCGCGCGTGATGCTCCACAGTGGAGCGCCGATCTCGGCGTCGCCCAGAGCCTGAATGAGGATGACGGTCAACGCTAGGCCCTGCGCCAAGGCAGGGTGGTCGGCGCTGGGCTGCTCGGCGAAGGCCAGGGTGGAGACGATTCCGCTGACATCGTTGAGGTCGGCCAGCTCGGCGGCGACCGCTTGGCGGTCGGTGCTGGTGAGCACGATCTGCCGGACCTCAGCGCCCTGTGTCTCCAGAGCGGCGATGACGTCCAGATCGTCGGCGTCCTGCGGGGACACGATGACCCAGGTGCCGGAAAGCGCCGTGCTGGGCAGGCCGGTGAGCGGGCGCCAGGTGACCTTGTATCGCCAGGAGTCCACAGTGGAGCGGTCGCGACGGTTGCGGCGCCACGAGGACAGCGCGGGCAGGACCACGGCGAGCGAGTCGGGGTCGATGGCCAAGCTGCTGCTGAGCGAGTCCAGGTCGCCCTGCTCGATCGCGGTCCAGAACTCGGCGTCGGCCGGGTCGACATCGACGGCCTGCTGCTGCCTGGGCACC
>CBIMJO010000246.1:0-9463 GCA_966244135.1 uncultured Actinocrispum sp.
TAATAGCCGGTATGGTCGCCGAACGGGCCTTCGGGCGCGGTCTCGTCCGGCGCGCCGGCCTCGACCTTGGTCTCCACGTTCAGCTTCACGGTGTCCGCGTGGTACTTCTTGACCAGGTCGAAGACCTGGCTCAGCAGCGGCATCCGCGAACCCGGCGAGAGCACCTGGCCCGGGAAGTCCTTCAGCTTCTTCGAGCCACAGTCCAGCGTCTCGACCTGAGCCAGGGTCAGCGTCTTGACGAACTTGCCGGCGTACGGGAACTCCGCGTCGCCGGGCGTGGCCGGACCGGTGTCCACGCACTTGGTGGCGTCCACCTTCCGGTCGTGCGTCACCACCGCCTGACCGTCCTCGGTGATGTGCACGTCCAGCTCGAGCGTGCTGACGCCGAGGCGCAGCGCGGTGCCGAACGAGCTGAGGGTGCTCTCGGAGCGCAGGCCGATGCCGCCCCGGTGGGCCTGCAAGTCGAACTCGCCGCGGTTCTCGTGGGCCTGCGCTGGTGCTGTGACCAACCCCGTGACCAGCCCAGCGACCAGGGCGACCGCGAGCCCTGTACCGATCCGTCTCATGGCCGGGGATGCTTTCAACGCGACATGACGCGGATTCAACGGTTCACTGAACTTTTCACCGGACTACACCGAAAGGCGGTTACCCAGGCAACGGGTTACCAGGTTAGCTGCTATCTCGTAAAGTCTTCACCGCCTTGCGGGAGTCCGTCGTGTCACTTCGCCGTGCCTTGCTGGCTTTGCCGCCTCTCCTGGTGTTCGGGCTGGTCACGCCCGCCACCGCGGCCCCCGTGGCCGACCTGCCCGGGGTCGCCTCGACCCGGTCCGCGGTCGACCCGGCGCACCGGATCGAGACGTCCCGGACGTCCAGACCGGTCGCGCCTGGCGTGACCTTGTCATCTTTCGACTGGTATGAGCCCGGTGACGCAGGCGGGTGGGTGCGGGGCGACTCGCTCACCGTCGACCTGGGCGCCGGGACCACCGTCGACTACCTCTCCCCCGGCCACGTCACCGACGCCACCGCGGTCTCCACGCAGGCCACGGCCAAGCGCGCGGTCGCCGCGGTCAACGGGGACTTCTTCGACATCAACAACTCCAACGCGCCCGAGGGCATCGGCATCCAGTCCGGTGCCCTGGTCAAGTCCCCGCAGTCCGGGCACAACCGGGCGATCGGCATCGACGCCGCCGGGATCGGCCGGGTGATGGAGGTCTTCTTCGACGGCACGCTCACCCTGCCGACCGGCAGCCCGGTGCCGTTGTCCCAGCTGAACAGCGCCAAGATCGACACGAACGGCATCGGCGTGTTCAACCCTGTCTGGGGCACGTACTCCCGCGACCGTGCCACTCAGGGCGCCGCGCGGGTGGCCGAGGTCGTGGTGGTGGGCGACACGGTGACCGACGTCCGCCCACAACCCGGCGCCGACGCGCTGCCCGCCAACGGGTACGCCCTGGTCGGCCGCGAGACCGGCGCGGACACACTGGCCGGCTTGCATGTGGGCGACAAGGTCAAGGTCGCGTACTCGTCGCGGACCAGCGACGGCAGCACGCCGAAGGCCGCGATCGGCGGCAACCAGCCGCTGGTCCGCAACGGCCAGATCGTCGCCCCGGACGACCCGCTGCACCCGCGCACCGCAGTCGGGTTCTCCCAGGACGGCAAGAAGATGTATCTGCTCACTGTGGACGGCCGGCAGGCGCCGTACCTGTTGGGGCTCAACCTCAAGGACCTCGCGTCGATCATGAAGGAAATGGGCGCGTACAACGCTTTGAACCTCGACGGCGGCGGATCGTCCACTTTGGTCGCGCGGGAGCCGGGCACCGACGAGCTGGAGGTCGAGAACAAGCCGTCCGACGGCGGCGAACGCCCGGTACCCAACGGTCTCGCGCTGTACGCGCCCGCCGGAAGCGGTGTCCTGAAAGGCTTCTGGGTGGAGCCGGCGAGCGACCCGGAGAGGTCGCCCGGCGCGAACACCATCCCCGGCGGCCGCCCCGACCGGGTGTTCCCGGGGCTCACGCGCCGGATGCAGGCCCACGGCTACGACGAGACGTACGGCCCGGCCAAGCCCGGACCGTTCAGCTGGCAGGCCCGGGGCGGCGGCTGGATCGGCGCGGACGGCGTGTTCCACGCGTCCCGCAGCGGCACGGTGAAGGTCACCGCGCGACGGGGTGCGGTCACCGGCGACTACGACCTGACCGTGCTCGGCGCGCTGACCCGCGTCTCCCCCACCACGAACCGGCTGAGCCTGCCCGGCCAGGCCGCGACCAGCACGGTCGGCATCGTGGGCTTCGACGGCGAGGGCTTCTCGGCGCCCATCGAGCCCGCGGACCTCAAGCTCGACTATGACCGGTCCCTGGTCGACATCACCCCGACCGCCGACGGCTCGCTGCAGGTGAAGGCGTTGCAGCCGTTGGGTTCCACGGTCGTGACAGCGACCGTCGGTTCACGCGTCGCCAAGGTCGCGATCACAGTCGGGTTGGAGGAGCGCACTTTCGCCGCGTTCGACGATGCTTCGACGTGGACGTTCGGGTCGGCGCGGGGCACCGGTTCGGTCACTCCGGTCCCGAATGGACACACGGGCGCCGGACTGAAGATGTCCTACGACTTCTCGTTGTCGACCGGAACCCGTACGGCGTATGCGTATCCGCCACAGCCGATCAGGATCGAGGGCCAGCCATTGGCTCTGGGCGCCTGGGTTTATGGCGCGGGCAAGGGCGAGTGGACGGCGTTCACGGTGACCGACGCGACCGGGCAGACCCGTTCGCTCTACGGCCCGTACATCACCTGGACGGGGTGGAAGTACCTGGAGATCGCGGTGCCGGCCGAGCTGGCGTTCCCCATCTCGGTGAACCGGTTCTACACGATCGAGACCAAGGCGGACCGCCAGTACACCGGTGAGGTGCTGATCGACGACTTCGTCGCCCGCGTGCCGCCGTCGGTGCAGATCCCGCCCGAGCAGGTGGTCACCGATCCTGTCGTTGTCCAAGACGGAACTGTGAACGGCAAGCAGTGGCGGTTCGCCGTGATGTCGGACGCGCAGTTCGTCGCTCGCAACCCGGACAGCGACCTGGTTCGGGCGGCTCGCCGGACACTGCGGGAGATCAAGGCGCAGCACCCTGATTTCGTTGTCATCAATGGGGATCTGGTCGACGAGGCCGCGCCCGGGGACCTCGCGCTGGCGCATCGCGTGCTCGACGAGGAGCTCGGCACGGACGTGAAGTGGTACTACGTGCCGGGCAACCACGAGGTGATGGGGCCGGGCACGATCGACAACTTCCGGCGCGAGTTCGGCGTCACCGACCAGACCTTCGACCACAACGGAACGAGGTTCGTGCTGCTGGACACCTCGTCGTTGACCATCCGCGGCGGCGGGTTCGCCCAGACCGAGATGCTCAAGCAGGCCTTGGACTCCGCGCGCACCGACCCCGCGATCCGTTCGGTGGTGGTGATCGAGCACGTGCCACCGCGCGATCCCACTCCTGCCAAGGGAAGCCAGCTCTCCGACCGCCAGGAGGCCGCGATGCTGGAGCAGTGGCTGGGCGACTTCCGGCACGCCACCGGCAAGGGCGCCGCGTTCATCGGCGCACATGTTGGCGTGTTCAGCGCGTCCCATGTGGACGGTGTGCCGTACGTGATCAACGGCAACTCCGGGAAATCCCCGGCCGGGGACAGCACTTTGGGCGGGTTCACGGGCTGGACGATGTTCGGTGTGGACTCGCGCCGGCCGGACTGGTTCACGGCGGAGATCCGGCCACACGTGGACTCGCTTTCCGTGGAGGCGCCCGCTTCGCTCGACCTGCACTCACGAGGCAAGGTCACGGCGACGGTGACCCAAGGGACGCGCAAGGTCCCGGTGGCCTACCCGGTGAGCGCCGACTGGTCCGGTTCGCCGAACCTCTTGATCGGCGACTGGTCCCAGTGGCGGCCGTGGCACGTCGCCCGCCTCGACCCGGCGACCGGCGAGCTGACTCCCTTGTGGCCAGGGACTTTCACCGTCGCGGTGACGGTCAACGGGGTCGTGGCCAAGTCCACTGTGGAGATCGCGCTGCGGAAGGCGGGTTAGGCTATGTGCAGCACGATTTTCCCGTTGGTCTTCCGGCTGAGCAAGGCGTCGATGGCCACCGCGTGGTCGCGCCAGTCGCATTCGAGGGTGATGCCGCAGTCGATCCGGCCGCGTGCGATCAAAGTGCACAACCGGGCCAGGTCCGTGGTTCCGCTGTCGTGGGCGGTGATCTCGTCGGGGTTGTTCAGCGTGTAGATCCGGGCGCCCGCTGAGCGGTCGAAGCGGCCGGCCCGGAAGGTGATCTCGCCATCGGGGTCCGGGGTCGCGAGGTTGACCAGGGTGCCGCGTTTGGCCAGGTGCTCGATGGCCTGGCCGAACGTGGCACCGCCCACGCAGTCCACGATCAGGTCGTAGTCGCCGGTCAGCTCGTCGTGGCGGCCGTGTGCGGTGACCTCCGCGCCGCCCAGCCGGGCCAGCTGAACCGCGAACCGGCCGACCCCACCCGTCGCTCCGGTGACCAGAACCCGTTTGCCCAGCAGGAAACCACCGATCTCGAGGGACCTGAGGGCGGTGATCCCGGCGGTCGGGATCGTGGCAGCTTGGGCGTCGGTGACGCCGTCCGGGAGGGGCGCGAGGGTCCGCGTGGGGATCGCGGCTTTCTCGGCCCAGGCACCGGATCGCACCAGGCCCACGACTCTGGTTCCCGCGGGCGGGCCACTTCCGTCCGCGGCTTGCTCGAGCACGACGCCCGCGGCGTCCCAGCCGGTGGTCCGGCCTTCGGGTTTCGCCGCCAGGTCAAGGACTTCACCCCGGTTGAGGGAGAACGCCCTGACCCGCACCAGCGCTTGGTCGTCTCGCGGGACCGGGTCCGCGACCTCGGTCAGTTCGACATACGGCGCCTTCGTGGTCAGCGCGAGCACTAGACGCCCAGCCAGCGCGCGACCGTGTCGGTGATGCCGCGCAGCGCCTTGTCCTGGTCTTGCGGGACCTGGAAGGTATGACCTGCCTGCGGCACCTCGAAAAGCTCGAACCCCTTCGGCAGCGGCGGGAACTCCTCGGGCCTGCCGAACGGGTCGAGTCCACCTTGGACGATCAGCGTCGGCACCCCGGAGTCGTACAACTCCCCCACATCCCACACGTCGTCCGGCTTCCCGAACCCGTGCAGCGGGAACGCCAGCGCCAGCACCTTCGCCGCGTGCAGCCTTCGCGCCGTCCGGGAGGCCACTCGCGACCCCGCGCTGCGCCCACCGGCCACCACCGGCACGCCGACGGCCGCGAACCTCGGCCACACCGTCGCCCAGGCGTGATCCAGCACCTCACTGGACGCCCATCGCCCGCCGGTGACCCGCCACGGCTGCTCCATCAGCACCACCGTGACGCCACGCTCCGGCAGCGCGGCCGCGAGGGCCTGCAGGTCCGGCGTCTCGATCCCGGACGAACCCCCGTGCCCCAGCGCCAGCACGAACCTCGGCGTGTCCGCGCGGAACCACGTCAGCCGCGCATCCCCCACCGGCGTCGCCACCACCTGGATCATGGATTGAGTTTGCCAGCTTCCCGCCCAGGGTAAAGCCCTATTTCATGGGGTTCGAGCCGTTCGACATCGCCAGCTGCGCCACCACGATCCACGGCTACCGCACCGGCACCGGCCCACCCGTCCTGCTGCTGCACGGCATCCCCGCCGGAAGCACCGCGGCCCACTCCATGCGGGAACTGGCCCGCGACCAGCTCGAGGTCATGGCGGCCCTGGGGTTCGAGCGGTTCGCAGTGGCCGGGCACGATCGCGGCGCCCGATGTGCCTACCGGCTGGCGCTCGACCATCCGGCAGCGGTCAGCCGGCTCGCGGTGCTCGACATCATCCCGACCGGGGAGGCGTTCGCCCGCGCGGACAAGGACTTCGCCCTCGGGTTCTGGGTCTGGTCGTTCCTCGCCGCGCCGTTTCCGGTGCCCGAGCGGCTGATCGCGGGGTCACCGGGCAGCGGCCACTGTGGACTGTGAGCTGGACCGGGCACAGCGCGGCCCCATCACGTGCCCGACGCTCGCGCTCTGGAGCGCCACAGGGGCGTTGCCCGCCTGGTACGACCCGTTGGAGATCTGGCGGGCATGGTGCACGGATGTCCGCGGCCGGTCGATCGCCGCGGGACACTTCCTGCCCGAGGAAGCACCCGATGAGGTCGCGCGGGAGCTGATCACGTTCCTGTCGGGAACTGGGCACCCAGCAGTCGCAGCATCGCCGACGCCTTGACGACGGTCTCGTCGAACTCGTCCTCGGGGAGGGAGGGGTCGATGATCGCGCCGCCGACGCCGAAGCTGGCCTCGCCGGGGCGCATCACCAAGGTGCGGATCACGATCGACAGGTCCACCGCGCCGGACAGGGAGAAGTAGCCGAGCGCCCCGGAGTAGACGCCGCGGGGGCCTTGTTCGAGCGAGTCGATGATCTCCATGGTCCGGATCTTGGGCGCGCCGGTCATCGAGCCGCCGGGGAACGCCGCCTGCACGCACCGCACCGGCGAGACGTCGGGGCGTAGGCGGGCCTGGATCGTGCTGACCAGCTGGTGCACGGTCGCGTAGGACTCGACCGCGAAGATCGACGGCACCCGCACCGAACCCACCTCGGCGACCCGGCCGAGGTCGTTGCGGACCAGGTCGACGATCATCAGGTTCTCCGCCCTGTCCTTCTCGCTGGTGGCGAGATCATGCCGGAGCCACTCGTCCTGAGCTGGGGTTTCGCCGCGCGGGCGGGTGCCCTTGATCGGTCTGGACTCGACCGAGCCGTCCTTGGTGATCTTGAGGAACCGCTCCGGCGAGCAGCTGAGCACCGCCCGGTCGGCTAACCGTAAGTAAGCCCCGTACGGCGCCGGGGACAGCGTCCGCAGGTGCCGGTAGGAATTCCAGGGGTCGGCGTCGACACGGGCGGTGACCATGTTGGTCAGGCACACCTCGTAGGACTCCCCCCGGCGGATCGCCTCCTGGCAACGCGCGATCATGTCCAGATACCCGGAACGGCCATGGCGTGCGGAAACGCCGTCGGCGGCGACCGGGGGCCGGACCGGTGCGCTGTCCGGCAGGGCGGCGAGCAGCGCCGAGGTCTCGGTGATCCACTCGTCGTCCACCGACACCAGGTAGACGGAGGAGGTCTCATGGCCGAACACGATCGCGCGGTCGACGTACATGAGCACCGCGTCCGGGTCCGGCGAGGGGTACGCCCGGGCGCCGCCGCACTCCGCCTTCAGCTCGTAGCCGAGGTAGCCGACCCAGCCCAGCGTGAAGTCGACCGGCAGGTCGGGGATGTCGGCCTCGACCACGAGGGCGTCCGCCAGCCAGTCGAAGAAGCCACTGCCGGCGGGCTGCCCGTCCACCTCGACCCGGCCGGGCCACGCCTTGGCCACCCGGGTGGCGGCGCCCATCGCCGACCACGTCCCGTCCAGCCAGAACGCGTAGGGGGTGTCCCGGTACAGCGCCTCGAACGCTGCCTCCGGGTCGACCGCGAAGTCCAACTGGCACGCCCTGATCCGGATGGGCGCGTCCACGAGGCTGGTCTTCTCGGTCACTGGAGCATTGTTCAGGGCCAAACGGACAACTTCCACGTGGGGTTGCACACCTTGAACCGAATGCGCTACCGACGTTCGTCCTGCCGGAATGTGCGATCGCACATTCCTTGCCGACCGGGCGTCCGCGTTCGAGGATCGGACTGTCTTCATAAGGTGACGCACGGCGAACACCCCCTGCCGGCGTCGGAGAGGCCGAGCCAATGCCACGACAAAGACACCGGCCGGCCGGAGAGCATGGCGGGGCCACGAGCCCAGGCGATGTTCCCCGGCAACGAGGTGGCTCCCCCATGAGGTCACCGGCGACCGGGGACAGCCAACTGCCGATCCTCCAGGACACGCAGGCCCAACCGAGGGGTACCACGGTGGTCACGCACACTTTGACAGCCGGGCAAACAGGGGACGTGGTCGACAAGGTCACGCACGCCCGCAATCGCTTCGCGAGCCTCGACCGGATCGCGACCTTCCACCGGCATCCAGTCGCCAGGGGGCTGATGCTGGACGCCATCGCGGTGATCGTCGCGGTGGCCGACGTCTGGCTGGTGATCCCGCAGAAGGCACAGACGTACTCGATCGTGCTGTCGGCGTTCGCCTGCACGGCGATGATCTTCCGGCGGCGCTGGCCGTTCCTCGCTGTCCTGGTCACCGTGCCCGGCTACCTGGCCGGATGGGCGCAGCTCGCGTCGATGATCGCCCTGGGCACCCTGGCGCGGCGCAAGCAGTGGATGTGGCAGACCATGATCGCGGCCGGGCTGGTGTGGACCTGCCGGTACGTGAAGTGGCCGCTGGACGAGTTCTTCGACCTGAGCTGGCGCGCGCACATTTTGAATGGCATCTACGGGATCCTGGTGGCGGGGATGCCCGTTGCGATCGGACTGCTCATGGCCCTGCGTGTGCAGCTCTCGCAACGACTCGCCGAACTGGCCGCGAGCCGCGAACGCGAACAGCGCCTGCACGAGCAGACCATCCGCGCCGCCGAGCGGGCCAGCCTGGCCCGCGAGATGCACGACGTCGTGTCCCACCAGGTCACGCTGATCGCCATGCAGGCCGGGGCGCTGGTCGTGTCCGCGCAGGACGAGGAGTCCCGCCAGGCCGCGAACACCATCCGGCAGCTGAGCAAACGCACCCTCGACGAGCTGCGCGACCTGGTCGGCGTGCTGCGGTCGGGCATGATCGACGACGACGTCCACCCGGGACTGGAGGAACTGCCGCAGCTGCTGCGCAACTCCGAGGTGCCGGTCGAGCTGCTGGAGAAGGAGGTCCCGGATCCCGTGCCGCCAGCGGTGTCCCGGGCCGCGTACAGAACCGTGCAGGAAGCCCTGACCAACATCAACAAGCACGCGCACGGCTCCCGGGCCACGATCCGGATGTTCCCGTGCGGCTCGGCCCTGATCGTGGAAGTCGCCAACGACCGCCCCTCGGTGACCTCGGACGGGCCTTCCGCGCACCTTCCGTCCGGCGGCCACGGCCTGATGGGCGTCCGTGAACGAACAGTCCTCCTGGGCGGCACCTTCCACGCCGGCCACACCCCCGACGGAGGCTTCCGCCTCTGCGTGACCTACCCCCTCGACACCACCAAGTAGCGCTCTTTCCCTTGGGGCGGCCGGAACATCCGGCCGCCCCTCCGTGCGCACGCCGCGACGAGGGTCCCCTCCAGGGGACCCGGCAAAGTTGTTGCCCCTCGGTTCTGCGTGATGGTGGTGACCGGCCCGGCTCGAAGGGGATGCCCCGCAACGGCTGATGAACGCATTGGGGGGCGCGATTCGCCGCTCAACCAGGCCGACACCGCGCGCAGGACCCCGGACACACCAACATCGCCGCTGCCCTACCCGCCCTGGCCCGCAACCCCCAACGCCCACCCACCCTCTACGGAATCACCAACTGACACAGCCAACAACAAACTTTGCCGGGCCCTCCC
>CBIMJO010000247.1:0-9429 GCA_966244135.1 uncultured Actinocrispum sp.
TGCTCATGTACGCGGGCTCGAAGACGTCCTGCATCCAGTCGTCGCCACTGGTGTTCACCCGATGCAGCGGCTGGTTCACCGCGCCCGCCATGGCCTTGTCGAACGTGGCGTCGGTCGAGCGCTGGTCGGCGATGAGCACGTCCTGCACGCGTTGGGTGTTGTTCTGCATGACCACAGGGGCTTCCCGGAGGTCCACTGTGGACGTATGGTCGCCGACGGTCAGCTTGAGGGTGACTTTCCCGTCCCAGACCTTCGTATCCCGGATGACGTCCACGCCTTCGACGCCCAGCGTGACGCCCTGGCGGAGGTCGTCCGCCGACAGCTCGGTGGAGGGCTTGACCAGTTCCCAGGTCTGCCGTTTGACGAACACGTGCACCTGCGGCGGAACGGTGATCTTCCCGGTACCCCAGGGAGACCAGGCGTGCAGGCGGGTGAGGTCCTTCTCGTCCTGCGGCCCGTTCACGACCGAGTCGGCGGCGTCGTTGCAGGCGGCCATCTCCCGCTCGGCCTGGTACTCCGACAACCGGTGGGTCCGCTGGAGCTCCTGGAACTGCTTCTCGGCCTCGACCGGATCGGTCTTGGCCAGCTCGACGAGCTCCTCACGGCGCTTGGTGAACGCCTCGTCGTCGGCCTTCTCCCGCGGGATCGCGTCGGCGGCGGCCTGGACCGCGCGCGCCTTGCAGACCCCGGCGTCATCGTCGATGTTGGCCAGGAAGACCGGGGCGTCGGCGCGGAACTGCACGATGTCGGCGGACGCGGCCGGTGCGAGACCAGCCACGCCCGCCGACACGACAGCGAGAACGAACAGTGTGCGACCTGTCATGGGCCGCACACTCACAGGAACATGTCAGATTCCTGTGTGCGTCCGGTCAGTAGTGGTTAATGGTGTCCCAGCCCTCGACCTCTTCGGGCTTGCGCGGCGCCGGGCCGACGTACTTGGCCGACGGCCGGACCAGCTTGCCGGTCTGCTTCTGCTCCAGGATGTGCGCGCACCAGCCGGCGGTCCGGGCACAGGTGAACATCGCGGGCATCATGTGCGGCGGCACCTCGGCGAAGTCCAGGATCACCGCGGCCCAGAACTCCACGTTGGTCTCGATCGCGCGGTCCGGGCGGCGCTCCCGCAACTCGGCCAGTGCGGCCGCTTCCAGCGCCGCGGCGGCTTCGTAGCGGGACGCGCCCAGCTCCCGGCAGGTCCGGCGAAGTACTCGCGCCCGCGGGTCCTCGGCCCGGTAGACCCGGTGGCCGAAACCCATCAGCCGCTCGTGCCGGTCCAGGATGCCCTTGACGTACTTGCGCGCGTCGCCGTCCCGTTCCACCGCCTCGATCATCGGCAGCACCCGGGCGGGCGCACCGCCGTGCAGCGGGCCGGACATCGCGCCGACCGCGCCGGACAGGGCCGCCGCCACGTCCGCACCGGTGGACGCGATCACGCGGGCGGTGAAGGTGGACGCGTTCAGACCGTGCTCGGCGGCGGACACCCAGTAGGCGTCGATCGCCTTGATGTGCGCGGGATCCGGCTCACCGCGCCAGCGGGTCATGAACCGCTCGGTGATCGTGCGGGCCTCGTTGATCCGGGCCTCCGGCACGGCGGGCCGGTGGATGCCGCGGGCCGACTGCGCGACATAGGACAGCGCCATCACCGAGGCGCGGGCCAGTTGCGCCCGTGCCTCGAGATCGGTGATGTCCAGCAGCGGCGCGAAGCCCCAGATCGGCGCGAGCATGGCCAGCCCGGCCTGCACGTCCACCCGGACGTCGCCGGTGTGCACCGGGATCGGGAACGGCTCGGCGGGCGGCAGCCCCGGCCCGAACCGGCCGTCCACCAGCAGGCTCCAGACGTTGCCGAAGGTGGCGTGGCCGACCAGGTCCTCGATGTCCACGCCGCGGTAGCGCAGCGCACCGCCGTCCCGATCCGGTTCGGCGATCTGCGTACGAAACGCGACAACGCCCTCCAGGCCTGGTTTGTAACCGTCGTCCAACTGCGACTCCGGCGGGTTCACCGTGGGTGTCGACATGCGCGATCGCCTCTTTCGAAAATCAACCCCGACTTCGCGCAGAACACGGCGGATCAGCCAGGCGGCACTGCGCGGGCTTGATGCAAGCGTTCTCCCCATTTATCCGCATCGCAACGAGCCCGCGCCGTGGTTTCGGTCACGATTCCGTGAACGATTCAGTATGCTAGATATTCGCCTGGTTTATGACAGCCGGTGGCGCACCAGCCGGAAGCAGGCCCAGGTCAGCAGGCCGGACAGGGCGAGGAAGATCGCCGTTTCGATGGCCTGCAGTGCCCAGAAGCGACCGGCGGGCTGGTATTCGAGCAGTTGCCGGTAACCGTGGTCGGCGGCGGCTTTCGCATAACACTCGATCTGGTTCACTCCCGGGCCTGGGGCCGGGCAGTTCGAGAACTCCGATGGCAGAGTGGCGACCTCGGCGCCGGCGGCGTCGACGGTCACGTTGGTCAGGGTCCAGGCGCCGTCGGGATTGCGCAGGGTGATTCGCTGAACGACCCCGTCGGGAGTCATGCTGACGTACGAGGCGTTCTCGGCCGTGATGGCGACGGTCTCGCGCACCGGCGGCATCAGGTGCGGCCGGACCAACGTCGGCATGAGGATCTGGACGGCGGTGTAGACCGCCAGAGCGATGCCCATGGCGACCATCGTGCGCCGCATCAGGACCCCGACGACCACCCCGAGGACGAGGGCGAAGACCGCGTAGCCGACCGGCACGAACCCGCGGATGCCGAACAGGTACGGCGTGATCCGGCCGGTGAAGTTGTTGGCGATCGACGGACCGGCCAGTTCGGCCGGGCCCGTCCACCAGGTGACGACCAGGCTGTACAGCCCGGTGACGGCGGCGGCCGCCAGCCCGGTGACGGCCAGTTTCGTGACCAGCCACCGCGACCGGGTCACCGACTGGTTCCACACCAGGCGGTGGGTGCCCGCCTCCAGTTCCCGCGCGATCAGCGGCGCGCCCCAGAAGACGCCGATCAGCGCGGGCAGCAGGTACACCGCGGAGATCGTGCCCTGGTTGTACAAGAGGTTCTCGAACTCGCTGCGGAGGGCCTCGTGGTCCGGCCGGGCGGTGAGCAACAGGGCGGCGGCCACCACGGCGGTCACCGTGGAGATGGCCGCGGCGGAGGCGCGGAACTGACGCCAGGTCAACCAGATCATCGCAGCACCTCCAGGGCCGGACGGCTCAGATAGGCGAGCACGAGGTCCTCCAGGCCGAGCTCGTCGACGGTCCACTGTGGATCGGCGATTGGCGTCTCGGCCCGGACCAGCAAGGTGGTCTGCCGGCCGGTGTGGCTGGCGCTGACCACGTGCTGGCCCGCGGGCAGCGAGCCGGGGTCGCGGCGCGGGCCGGTCAGGAGGTGGTGGGTGGCCAGCAGCCGCTCGACCTCGCCGGCGATCCGCACCTGCCCGTCGACCAGGACGACCAGCTCGTCGCAGACGCGCTCCAGGTCGGCGATCAGGTGCGAGGACAGCACGACGCTCGTGCCGTACTCGGCGACGAACTCCATCAGGTCGCCCAGGAACTCCCGGCGCGCCAACGGGTCCAGCGCGGCCACCGGCTCGTCGAGCAGCAACAGCTCCGGGTGCTTGGCGATGGCCAGGGTGAGCGCGAGCTGGGCCCGTTGCCCGCCGGACAGCTTTCCGGCGCGCTGCGCCGGGTCCAGGCCGAGGTGCTCGATCCGCTTGCGCGCCATGGCGTCGTCCCAGCCCGGGTTGAGCCGGGCGCCGAGCCGGAGGTGCTCGGCGACCGTCAGGCCCGCGTAGACCGGGGTGTCCTGGGCGACGAAACCGACCTTGGCCAGCTGGGCCGGGCCGCTGCCCGGCACGCCGCCGCACACCTCGATCCGGCCCTCGGACGGCGCCAGGATCCCGGCGGCGACGTTGAGCAGGGTGGTCTTGCCCGCTCCGTTCGGGCCGACCAGGCCGGTCACCTGCCCGGCCGGGATGTCCAGGGTGCACCCGGCCAGCGCCTGGCGGCGGCCGTACCTCTTGCCCAGGCCCTGGGCGCTCAGCACCGTGGTCACGCGGTGTCCTCCTCGGGGGCGGTCCGGAAGGTGGTCATGAACAACGCCTCGATCCCCTCTTCGTCGAGCCCGGCGCGGCGGGCTTTGGCCAGCCACTGCCGCAGCTCGTGGCTCAACGGCCCGAGCGCGGCCAGTGAGACGCCGGGCAGGGTCGCGACCACGAACGTGCCGATACCAGGCTTGGCCGCCACCAGCCCGTCGTGCTCGAGCTCCCGGTAGGCCTTGAGCACGGTGTTCGGGTTGATCGCGAGCCGGGCCACCACGTCCTTGACCTTGGGCAACTGGTCGCCGGGCCGTAGCACCCGCAGCCGCAGCGCGTGCCGGACCTGCTGGACCAGCTGCTGGTACGGCGACACCGCGGACCGGCTGTTCAGCTGGAACTCGATCATGACTTTCTCCATTTATCTAGTTCCATAGCACTATAGGGTCATAGCTAGATAGGCAAACGCGCGGCCCTGGTTCGATGGAGGTCATGAGGATCCTGTCGGCGGCCGACGTGGCCAAGGCACTGCCCATGCGTGACTGCATCGAAGTGATGGCCGAGGCGCTGGCCGCTCGCGCGACCGGTGACGTGGAACAGCCCCTGCGCAGCGCCTACGCGCCGCCGACCGCTGGGGGACGGCTGACCGTGTGGATGCCGGTCTACCGCGGCGGGGACCGGCCGCTGCTCGCCACCAAGCTGCTGTTCCTGGTGCCGGACAACCCATCGCGCGGCCTGGACACGCACCAGGGCGTGACCGCGTTGTACGACGGCGTCACGGGGGAGCCGCGCGCGATCCTGGACGCCTCCGCGATCACGTCCATCCGCACGGCCGCGGTGTCGGCGTTGGCAACCCGTGTGCTGGCCAGCGAGAACGCCTCGACGCTGGCGATCATCGGCGCGGGCGTCCAGGCGGAAGCACATCTCGAGGCGATCCCGCTCGTGCGCGAGATCGCGTCGGCGAAGGTGTACTCGCCGCGGTCCGCGCAGGCGTTGGTGGGCCGGATGGACGTTCCCTTCTCGTTGTCGGCGGCCGCCTCGGCGGAGGAAGCCGTGCGGGACGCGGACATCGTGGTCACCGCGACGACCTCGAAGACGCCGGTGATCAGCCACGCCTGGCTGAAGGACGGCGCGCACGTCAACGCGATCGGGTCGAGCATCCCGACCGACCGCGAGCTGGACGACGAAACCGTTGCCGGCGCTGAGGTCTACGCCGATGCACGCGAGTCGGTCGAGGCCGAGTCCGGTGACGTCCGGCCCGAACACCTGCGCGGTGAGCTGGGCGAGGTCCTCGTCGGCAAGGCGCCCGGGCGCAGCTCGGCGGGCGCCCTGACGGTGTTCCGGTCGCTCGGCATCGCGGCCGAGGACCTCTACGCCGCCGACTTCGCCGTGCGGCGGGCGATCGAGCTGGGCATCGGCGTGGAGGCGCCCATCTGACGGGTTACACCTGTGTTTCCTGACCCGGCCGGGGCCGCTTCGAGGTGATAGACCTTCGTGTCATGCACCTGACCCCGCAGGAACGGGACAAGCTGCTCGTCCACGTGGCCGCCGACGTCGCCCGCAAGCGGCTGGAGCGCGGCGTGCGGCTGAACTACCCGGAGGCCGTCGCGCTGATCACCGACCATGTGCTGGAGGGCGCGCGGGACGGCCGGACGGTCGCCGAGCTGGTGTCCACCGGGCGGCACGTGCTGACCCGCGAGCAGGTGATGGACGGTGTCCCCGAGATGGTGGACGCGGTGCAGGTCGAGGCCACGTTCCCGGACGGCACGAAGCTCGTCACCGTGCATGACCCGATCGTGTGAGGTGCGCGATGCGTCCAGGCGAGATCATCCCGGCGGGGGAGCCGGTCGAGCTGAACCCGGGCCGGCCGCGCGTGCGGCTGGTCGTTCGCAACACGGCTGACCGGCCGGTGCAGGTCGGTTCGCACTACCACTTCGCGGCGGTCAATCCAGGGCTCGAGTTCGACCGCGAAGCCGCCTGGGGACACCGGCTGGACATTCCCGCCGGGACCTCGGTGCGGTTCGAGCCCGGTGTGGAACGGGAGGTCTCGTTGGTGCCTCTTGCGGGCCGCCGGGTGGTTCCAGGGTTGCGGAAGGAGTGGTCCGGTGACCTCGATCGACCGTGAGCGCTACGCCGAGCTGTTCGGGCCGACGGTCGGCGACCGGGTCCGGCTGGCCGACACGAACCTGCTGATCGAGGTCACCGAGGACCGCAGCCGGGGGGCCGGCGCGGGCGATGAGGTGATCTTCGGCGGCGGCAAGGTGATCCGTGAGTCGATGGGCCAGGGCATGGCCACCCGCGCCGAGGGCGCGCCGGACCTGATCATCACGGGCGTGGTGATCCTGGACCACTGGGGCGTGGTCAAGGCCGACGTGGGCGTGCGGGACGGCAGGATCGTCGGCATCGGCAAGGCCGGCAACCCGGACGTGATGGACGGCGTGGACCCGGCCCTGGTCATCGGCCCTTCGACGGAGGTGCTGGGCGGCAACGGGAAGATCCTGACCGCGGGCGGGATCGACTGCCACGTGCACTTCATCTGTCCACAGTTGACGGACACCGCCCTGGCCGCCGGGCTGACGACGTTGATCGGTGGTGGCACCGGCCCGGTCGACGGGACCAAGGCCACGACGGTCACCCCGGGCGCGTGGAACCTGGGCCGGATGCTGCAGGCCATGGACGCCCAGCCGGTGAACGTCCTGTTGCTGGGCAAGGGGAACACGGTCAGCCACGAGGCTCTGCGGGAGCAGCTGCGGGGCGGCGCGGGCGGGTTCAAGCTGCACGAGGACTGGGGCACCACGCCCGCGGCCATCGACGCGTGCCTGACGGTGGCCGACTCGTCCGGTGTCCAGGTCGCCATCCACACCGACACGCTGAACGAGGCCGGGTTCCTGGAGTCCACTGTGGACGCTATTGCCGGGCGGTCGATCAATGCCTACCACACCGAGGGCGCGGGCGGCGGGCACGCGCCGGACATCATCAAAGTCGTTTCACTGGGTCACATCCTCCCGTCCTCGACCAACCCGACCCGCCCGCACACCGCCAACACCCTGGACGAGCACCTGGACATGCTCATGGTGTGCCACCACCTGAACCCGTCCGTGCCCGAGGACCTGGCGTTCGCGGAGAGCCGGATCCGGCCGACCACGATCGCCGCCGAGGACGTCCTGCACGACATGGGCGCGATCTCGATGATCAGCTCGGACTCGCAGGCGATGGGCCGGATCGGTGAGGTGGTCATCCGGACCTGGCAGACCGCGCACGTGATGAAGGACCGCAGGGGAGCGCTGCCCGGCGACGACCGCGCGGACAACCTGCGAGCCCGCCGCTATGTCGCGAAGTACACGATCAACCCGGCGATCGCGCACGGCATCGACGCGCACGTCGGTTCGGTCGAGGTGGGCAAGCTGGCCGATCTCGTGTTGTGGGAACCGAAGTTCTTCGGTGTCAAGCCCTCCGTGGTGCTGAAGGCCGGGTTCGTGGCGTGGGCGCAGATGGGCGACGCGAACGCGTCGATTCCCACACCACAGCCGGTGTTCATGCGGCCGATGTACGGCGCCGCGCCTTCGGTCGCCGTCGACAGCAGCCTGCACTTCGTGTCCGCGCAAATGGATCCGGAGGTGGCGGAGCGGTTCGGCATCGCCCGCAAGCTCGTCCCGGTGGCGGACACGCGCGGGCGCGGCAAGGCGGACATGGTGCTGAACGACGCCGTGCCGGACGTCCAGGTCGACTCGGACAGCTTCGCCGTGCACATCGACGGTGAACTCATCGAGCCGCAACCGGTCGACGTGCTTCCCATGGCGCAGCGGTACTTCCTGTTCTGATGGACGTCATCGCGCTGGTGCTGGCCGACTCCCGGTTCCCGGGCGGCGGGCACGTGCACTCCGGCGGCCTGGAGGAGGCCGCCGCCCGCGGGCTGGTCACCGACGTGTCCAGCCTGCACCTGTTCGTGGCCGGGCGGCTGCGCACGGCGGGGGAGCTGGCCGCGGTTTTCGCCGCCGCCGCGGTGAAGTGCCATGAGTGGTCCGAATTGGACAGTGAACTGGACGCCCGGACACCGTCACCCGCTCAGCGGGAGGCCTCGCGTGCACAGGGCCGGGCGACCGCGCGGGCGGGCAAGCGGGCCTGGCCCTCGCCGGTGCTCGACGACTTGCTCGCGGCGACGCCAAGACCGCACCACGCCGTGGTTCTGGGCGCGCTGACCGGGATCGCCGGGGGATCATCGGGCGATGCCGCGATCACCGCGGCCTACCTTTCGGTGAGCGGACCGGCGAGCGCGGCGATCCGGCTGCTGGGCCTGGATCCCTTTGCGGTCAACGCTTCGGTCAGCTCGCTGGCGGCCGGGATCGAGGCCGTCGCCGCGCGTGCGGTCGCCGCTTGCGGCCTGCCGCCCGCCGACCTGCCCGCGCCCGGGGCGCCGGGCCTGGACCTGCTCGCCGAGGCGCATGTGCGTCATCACAAGGAAGAGGTGCGTCTCTTTGCCAGCTGAAGGCAGTGACATTCCGACCCCCCACGGGGGATCCCACCCCCACCTGCACCCGGTCAACTTCGATCCCACGTTCGTCCACGACCACTTCGACGCCGTGCCCGAAACGGGCCGGGCGTACCGGATCGGGATCGGCGGTCCGGTCGGCAGCGGGAAGACCGCGTTGGTCGCGGCCCTGTGCCGGGCACTGGGCAGCGAGATCAACCTCGCGGTGGTGACCAACGACATCTACACCACCGAGGACGCCGACTTCCTGCGCCGGGCCGGGGTCCTGGACGCCGGACGGATCGAGGCCGTGCAGACCGGATGCTGCCCGCACACCGCGATCCGGGACGACATCACGGCCAACCTCGACGCGGTGGAAACACTGGAGCACCGTTATCCCGGGCTGGATCTGGTGGTCATCGAGAGCGGCGGCGACAACCTGACCGCCGTGTTCAGCCGCGGCCTGGTCGACCGGCAGATCTTCGTGGTCGACGTGGCCGGCGGGGACAAGGTGCCGCGCAAGGGCGGGCCGGGCGTGACGACCGCGGATCTGTTGGTCATCAACAAAACCGACCTCGCCGCACTCGTCGGCGCGGATCTGGACGTGATGACCTCGGACGCCGCCCGCATGCGCGGCACGCTCCCGGTGATCGCGCAATCCCTTACTAAGACCCCAGATGCCCCCGCAGTCGCCGAATGGGTGCGGGCGCAGCTTCCGGTGCGCGCCGGGTGAAGGCGCACGCCCGGGTCGTCGCGGAGTTGCGCGATGGGCGGACTGTGTTGCGGGAGCTGCAATCCGTGGCCCCGCTCATCCTCGTCCCGCAACGCCGCACCCCCGGCACCGTGCACCTGGTCTCGTCGGCGACGGCCCCGCTCGGCGGCGATGAGCTGGAGCTCACGCTGGTCGCCGGACCCGGTGCGGCGCTGAGGGTCATCGGAGTGGCGGCG
>CBIMJO010000248.1:0-9426 GCA_966244135.1 uncultured Actinocrispum sp.
GGCAAGGGCAGCCGCGGCAAGTGGCTGTGGAACCGGGTGGCGCGCCTGCTGCCCGCGTACTTCGTGGCCGTCCTGGTCACCTATGTCGTCTCGCGGATCGCGGTCTCGTTCTTCAACGGCTACAGCTTCGCCGTCGGCCGGTGGCTGTTCGGCGTCCCCACCTCGGGAAACCCGGGCGCCCTCGACCCGTGGTACCTGCCGACCGGGCACGACCTGCTGGGCAACCTGCTGATGATCCAGGCCTGGGCGCCGAGCTTCCACTGGATCGACGCGTCCTACTGGACCCTGCCCATCCAGATCATCGCGTTCGCCTTCGCGGCGTTCCTGTTCCGCCGCAAGATCACCACGGCCAAGCGGCTGCCGATCCTGCTCTGGTCGCTGGTGATCGTCCCGGTGATCCTGCGCTACACCGTGCGCACCGACGACTCGGCGCAGTGGATCAAGTCGGTCTTCGACGGCCTGGCCCTGCACCGCGTGCACCTGTTCGGCGTGGGCATAGCGATCTGGCTGTGGACCCGCAAGCGCATGCGCGGCTGGCACCTGGCGATCTACCTCACGGCCGCGCTCGTGGCCCAGGACGCGCACGCCTACTGGACCGACACACCGTCGACCATCGCGTTCGGCGTGGTCCTGCTGCTGGTCGTCGCCGCGGCCGGCGGCCCGGACTGGGACATCCCGGTCGTGCGCCGGATCGCCCCGGTGATCACCTGGCTGGCCGGCATCTCCTACGGCGTCTACCTCGTGCACCAGGAGCTCGGCTTCATCCTCGCCCGCACGCTGCTCGACCTGGGCGCCTCCTCCTGGGAACGGCTGGTCGCGTCGCTGACCCTCGCGGTGGTGCTCGGCTGGCTGATGACCAAGCTGGTCGAACGCCCGGCGCACAGGTTCCTGGCCGGCGCCGGGCCCGCGGTGGCCGGCCGGATCCGCGCTCAGATCCAGGCGGGCAGGCTGGGCACGTCCCCGGCCAGTCCGGTGCCGTCACCCCTTCCGGTCAACCAGGCCAGCACCGTCGGGGCCGGGCCGCCCACGTCCGGCGAGTCGCTACCGAGCGTGTTCCCAGCGAGTTCCCAGCTGCGCTGACGGCCGTCGGCCAGGTCCACCCGCAACCGGACCGGCGGCACGTCGGCGCGCTCGGCGAACTCGGTCACCACCCAGTCCAGCAGCCGCTCCTCATGCCCCTCGGGCAAGTCGCCGAAGCCGACCCCGGCGTCGAGGTCCACCAGGTGCACCGACACCTCCTGCCAGCGCAGCCAGGGCACCGTGCACGCGTCGATCTGGCGCCCACTCGCCAGCACGACCTGCGCGTCCCATGCCTCGGCCGGCAGCTCCTCGACCGCCGTAAGGAACCGGTCCGACGCGGCCGTCAGGTCCTCGCGCAGCACCGCGGCCATCCGGCGGCTGCCCTCCTCGATGTCCGCATCCCGGTCCGCCCGGCTGGCGTACATCGGATGCTCCACCCCGGTCCTGGCCCACAGCAACAGGTTGACCAGCCCAGCGGCGTTGCGCGCCAGAAGGGACACGACACGTCCACGGGTCCAGCCGGGCAGCAGGCTCGGCCGGCGCATCGCCACGTCGTCGAGCCCCTCGACGGCGTCGGTCAGCAACACGGTCATCTGCCTGGCGGCGGCAAGTCCTATCTCTGCGTACTCGTGGGCGGAGAGCTCTCGTCTCGGCTCGGGCAGGGAATCGTGCGACAGGGCGGTGTGTTGAGAGATGCGTCCAGTCATGTGTTGGGTATCCCGACTTCGTTGAGCGACGTCGTGCTCACGATGAGCTGATAGGGCCAGGGTACGGGTAGATCACCGCCCGTGGGGGAGAGCCGAATCGGTTTTGTCGGTGGCCCGTCCTAACATGGGCACCGGCGGTTCGGAGTCGAACGCATATTCGAACCGACCGTCCAAGATCCAGACCGAAGGGACCCCCGGTGGCCGACCGTCTCGTGGTTCGCGGCGCCCGCGAGCACAACCTGCGCAGCGTGGACATTGACCTGCCTCGCGACAGCCTGATCGTGTTCACCGGGCTGTCCGGCTCGGGCAAGTCCAGTCTCGCCTTCGACACGATCTTCGCCGAGGGGCAGCGGAGATACGTGGAGTCGTTGTCGGCATATGCCCGCCAGTTCCTCGGCCAGATGGACAAGCCGGACGTGGACTTCATCGAGGGCCTGTCGCCCGCGGTGTCCATCGACCAGAAGTCCACCAGCCGCAACCCCCGGTCCACGGTCGGCACGGTCACCGAGGTCTACGATTACCTGCGCCTGCTGTACGCGCGCGCGGGCAAGGCGCACTGCCCGCAGTGCGGCGAGCTGATCAGCAAGCAGACCCCGCAGCAGATCGTCGACCAGGTGCTGGCCATGGAGGAGGGCGTCCGCTTCCAGGTGCTCGCGCCGGTGATCCGCGGCCGCAAGGGCGAGTACATCGACCTGTTCCAGCAGTTGCAGTCGCAGGGCTACTCGCGGGCCCGGGTGGACGGCACGGTCTACTCGCTGGCCGAGGTGCCGAAGCTGAAGAAGCAGGAGAAGCACGACATCGCGGTGGTGATCGACCGGCTCACCGTGAAGCGCACCGCCAAGCAGCGGCTCACCGACTCGGTGGAGACCGCGCTGCGGCTGGCCGATGGTCTGGTCGAGCTGGAGTTCGTCGACCTGGACGAGCACGACCCGCACCGCACCCGCGGCTTCTCGGAGAACCTGGCCTGTCCCAACGGCCACCCGCTGGCGATCGAGGACCTGGAGCCGCGGTCGTTCTCGTTCAACTCGCCGTACGGCGCCTGCCCGTCGTGCTCCGGCCTGGGTGTGCGGATGGAGGTGGACCCGGAGCTGGTGGTGCCGGACGACGAGCTGTCGCTGGCGGAGGGCGCCATCGCGCCGTGGGCCGGCGGCCAGACGTCCGACTACTTCCTGCGGCTGCTCACCTCGCTGGCCGAGGCCGTGGGCTTCCGGATGGACACGCCGTGGCGGCGTTTGCCGGCCAAGGCGCAGAAGGCGGTGCTGCACGGCACGGCCGACCAGGTGCATGTCCGCTACAAGAACCGGTACGGCCGGGAGCGTTCGTACTACGCGAGCTATGAGGGCGTGATCCCGTTCCTGGAGCGCCGCCAGGAGCAGACCGAGTCCGAGGCGATGCGCGAGAAGTACGAGGGCTACATGCGGGAGGTGCCCTGCCCGGCCTGCCAGGGCACCCGGCTGAAGCCCGAGATCCTCGCGGTCACGTTGGAGCACAAGGCAAAGGGCGACCAGTCGATCGCCGACGTCTGCGCGATGAGCGTGCGGGACTGCGCGGAGTTCCTCGAGGATCTGGTGCTGGGCAAGCGCGAGCAGATGATCGCGGGCGCGGTGCTCAAGGAGATCCAGGCGCGGCTGCGGTTCCTGCTGGACGTGGGGCTGGACTACCTGTCGCTGGACCGCGGGTCCGCCACACTTTCGGGTGGGGAAGCGCAGCGGATCCGGCTGGCGACGCAGATCGGCTCCGGCCTGGTGGGCGTGCTGTACGTGCTGGACGAACCATCGATCGGCCTGCACCAGCGGGACAACCACCGGCTGATCGAGACGCTGACCCGGCTGCGCGACCTGGGCAACACGCTGATCGTGGTCGAGCACGACGAGGACACCATCCGGACGTCCGACTGGGTGGTCGACATCGGCCCGGGCGCGGGCGAGCACGGCGGCAAGGTCGTGCACTCCGGCCCGGTCGCGAAGCTGTTGAAGAACAAGGAGTCCATCACCGGGGCGTACCTGTCGCGGCGCAAGGAGATCCCGATCCCGGACATCCGCCGGCCGATCGACCGCAAGCGCCAGCTGACCGTCGTCGGTGCGCGCGAGCACAACCTGCGCGGGCTGGACGTGTCGTTCCCGTTGGGGTGCCTGGTGTCCGTGACCGGTGTGTCCGGCTCGGGCAAGTCCACTTTGGTCAACGACATCCTGGCGACCGTGCTGGCGAACAAGCTCAACGGGGCGCGGCAGGTGCCTGGGCGGCACACGCGGGTGAACGGCTTGCAGCACCTGGACAAGCTCGTGCGGGTGGACCAGTCGCCCATCGGCCGCACCCCGCGGTCCAACCCGGCCACGTACACCGGCGTGTTCGACAACATCCGCAAGCTGTTCGCGGCCACCACCGAGGCGAAGGTGCGCGGGTACCAGCCGGGGCGGTTCTCGTTCAACGTCAAGGGCGGGCGTTGTGAGGCGTGCGCGGGCGACGGCACCATCAAGATCGAGATGAACTTCCTGCCGGACGTCTATGTCCCGTGCGAGGTGTGCAAGGGCGCGCGGTACAACCGCGAGACGCTCGAGGTGCACTACAAGGGCAAGACCATCTCGGAGATCCTCGACATGCCGATCGAGGAGGCCGCCGAGTTCTTCCAGCCGATCAACGCGATCCACCGGCACCTCAAGACGCTGGTGGACGTCGGCCTCGGGTACGTGCGGCTCGGGCAGCCCGCGCCGACCCTCTCCGGCGGTGAGGCGCAGCGCGTGAAGCTGGCCAGCGAACTGCAGAAGCGGTCCACCGGCAAGACCGTGTACGTCCTCGACGAACCCACCACCGGCCTGCACTTCGAGGACATCCGCAAGCTCCTCGGCGTCATCAACGGCCTCGTCGACAAGGGCAACACCGTCATCGTCATCGAGCACAACCTCGACGTCATCAAGTGCTCCGACTGGATCGTCGACATGGGACCCGAGGGCGGCTCCGGCGGCGGCACCGTCGTCGCCGAAGGCACCCCCGAAGACCTCATCGAGGTCCCCGAGAGCTACACCGGCCAGTTCCTGGAGCACGTCCTCAAGGTCTAACCCTGTACCCATCCGGACCGGGTCCCTCGGGGGGACCCGGTCCGGATGCACGCGCCGACACCCCTGCGCCAGCGGCGGCGCCGACGGCCATCGCCTTGCTGCGAGCGGCCCGGATGCCGACAGCACGGCCGAGCTGTGGTTGATGACTGACCAGGGCCGGGCGCCTTCAGGACCGGGTCGTTGTCCTTCTTGGCTGGGAGGGCGCTGCGGTGTTCAGCCGCTGACGACCCGCGAGGTTCAGGGTTGGATGGGCTCAGGGCTGGGGCGTTGTCCTTCCTGGCGGGGAGGGCGTTCTGGCTGGGAAGAGGGCGCTGTGGTGCTGATGGGCGGGTGGGGGCAAGCATCCGGCCGTGGTGCCGGTGGCGCCCCACCGATGGCGGTTGGTGGACTGACAGGAACTATGCGGCTGCTGGCGGCCGTGATGGCGTGAACTGTTGTCGGCCGAACCGCTGGGCGCGGGCGGGGCATCTGGCTGTGCTGCTGGGGTGGTGCGCCGCTGGTGGCGGTTGTCGGGCTGGCAGCGGCGGGTAGGTGGCGGTTGTGTCAACTGCTGTCGGCCGAACTGCGAGGCGCGGGCAGCTGATGCGATCAAGGGCGCAGTGTTCACCTGGCGCGAGGCCGCGGTACAGATCGACCTTCGGGGCGTTGTTCTTCCTGGCAGGTAAGAGGGGCGCGTGGAAGTCGGTTGGTGGGGCGAGGCCTGGGTGGGGCAGCCGGATTCGGAGGGCGGCTCTGTTCTTTGGGAGATTCGGCCGGGAGGGGGAGTGGGTTCGGCCGGGTTGAGTAGTGGGTGGATGTGGTTGGGGCGCTTGGGGATCCGGGCCAGGTGGGCGCTAGGCTCGCCGTCGTTCTGGTCGGGGGCTGGGGACACGTTTCTCGTGGGGCTTTCTTTTGTCCGCTCGGGTGTCGAGCGGGTTGCACTGATCCGGGGGGTTCTGTGCCGGACGATATTTTCGATCACCCTGACCTGGCCGGTCCGGAGTGGGCCGCCGCCCAGCGCAAGGCGCTGCGCAAGCACCGCTGGCGCCGCAACAGGCCGCGGGTCATCGGTGTTGGCATCACCGTGGTGGTGGTCGCCGTCGGGGTCGTGCTCTACATCAAGGCCCCGAAGGCGAAACCGCACGCCCAGGACACAGCCGCAGCTGCATCCACGCCCACTTCGACCGCCCCGCAGCCCGTGAAGGGCTTCGAGTACACGACGACCGACCCGTTCGCCCGCACCCCCGCCCAAGCCTGGCCGGACGGCGAAGCCGGGCTGACCACGCCGCAGGCCGCCGCGCTGAACGGGTTCCCGGCCAAACGCGTCGGGGAGGTGCTGGGCCTCGCGCGGTCGGCGATCGCCGCGTCCCGGTTCGACCGGCAGGCCGCGCAGCAGGACAAGCCCGAGGCCTTCCAGGCCCTGCTCGCCCCGGACAGCCGCAAGACGGTGACCGACGAGCCGGTCTTCCACACCCGGATCAAGCCCGGCAACGAACTGCTCGACGTCCCGCCCAAGGTCCAAGGCCGGCTCACCGTCGAGGCCGGGCGGAAGGGCGAGTTACGGGTCCACGCCGAGTATGTCGTCGCCTACGCGTTCCGGCCGCCGCGGCCGGAGACCGTTCTTCACCCGATGGACTACGTGTCCTTCTTGCGCATCGACCAACGGTTCTCCTTCGCTGACGGCCCCGGGTGGGCGCCCGGCAGCCGCGGCCTGTCCTGGGCGAACTGCACTCCTACGCCTACGCCGTGTCCTGCTCCGCCATGCACGACCACCTGCTCGCGCCCAGCGCCGGTGACTTCGGCACGACCGGCTCGCCGCACGACCTGACCGAGATCGTCGACCTCGGCCGGCCCATGCCCGACACCGGCAACTGCCCGGTCTGAAGTCGGACCAATCCGGGTCGATATCTGCTTCGAAGTGGGTTGAACCGTTTCGTGCACCTCCTCGTGTGTGTGGTCAGAAGGGAGCCGCGGCAAGGGTGGCACCACATTCCAGGAGGTTGGTCATGAAGGGCGCTCGTGTCGGCGTGCTGACTGCCATCGCCGGTCTGGGGCTGTTGGGCCTCACCGCGTGCGGCAGCGACAGTTCCGGATCGCCGGCCCCGAAGCAGCAACAGCAGGAGCTGCCCGCGGCTGCCGGTCCCCGGGCCAACCTCGTGGCGCAGGAAGTGGGTGCCCTCGGTCAGGGCATGACCGACCAGCAGGGCATGACCCTCTACATGTTCACCAAGGACTCCAACAAGCCGCCGGTCTCCAACTGCTACGACGCCTGCGAGAAGTCGTGGCCGCCGATGATCGCCGAGGGCAAGGAGCTGACCTTCACCGGTATCGACCAGAAGCTGATCGGCACCATCACCCGCAAGGACGGCAAGAAGCAGGTGACGATCAACGACTGGCCGGTCTACACCTTCGCCAAGGACACCGCCCCCGGCGAGTCCAAGGGCAACGGGATGGGCGGCACCTGGTACGTCATCACGCCGGAGGGCAAGAAGCTCCAGGCGCAGACGAACGCACCGGCCAGCCAGCCGCCCCAGTCGCCGAAGGAACCCGCTGCGCCACCCGCCAGCGCGAACACCAACAGCGGCGGTGATGGTGGCTATGACAGCGGCAATGGTTACTGACCTGAGGGTGCGAGCGGAGGGATTCCTCGGCGTGAACGCCTCACTGGTAGCCACTGGAGGCCCGCGATCGCCGTTCGTCCGACCACGACCAGTATCCTCCGCGCAGACTCGATCCCCAGCGGAGAGGAACCTGGTGACGATCCCAGGCTGGTGGCCGCGGAGATCGCGGCGCGTACGTGGCGAGGACTTGGTTCGGTCGCTGTACAACGAGCACGGTGCGAGTTTGCTGGCGTATGCGACGCGGTTGACCAACGACAGGGCGGCCGCGGAGGACATCGTTCAGGAGACCCTGTTACGTGCCTGGAAGCACCATGACGTGCTGACAGACGAGAAGGGTTCGGTGCGGGGCTGGCTGCTCACGGTGGCCCGCAACATCGTCACCGACCGGGCCAGGGCAAGGGCGGTGCGGCCGCCCGAGGTGGCCGAGGTCACCGAGTCGCCCTCGGTGGAGCGGGACCACGCCGACCAGGTGGTGGACTCGATGGCCATGCTCGGCGCCCTGGACAACCTGTCGGCGGAGCACCGCGAGGTGCTCGTGGAGATCTATTACAAAGGCCGCACGGTCACCGAAGCAGCCCAGGCACTGGGCATCGCGGCAGGTACCGTGAAATCACGCTCTTACTATGCATTGCGTGCCCTGCGGGCCGTGATGTCCAGTCATGGGACGGAGGTGCCCCGGTGAGCCGACCAGCACACGATCACTCCTCGCTTGGGGCGTACGCCCTCGGCGTACTGGCCCCGCACGAGGCGACCGAGGTGGAGGCCCATCTGGCCGCCTGCGCGGACGGCCGGCGTGAGGTAGCGGACCTGGTCAACCTCAGGCACGCACTGGACACGGTGCCGCCCGAGGCGTTCATCGACGGTCCGCCGCCCGGTGGCGACCTCCTGCTGCAGCGCACGCTGCGCCGGGTCAGGGCGGAGGAGCAGCAGGCACCCGCGGCACGGCCGTCGGGCGCCCGCCGCCTGGCCGCCGTGGCGGCCGCGGTCGTGATCGCCGGTGGCGCCCTGGTGGGCGGCATCGCGATCGGGTCCTCGGGCACGACGACGCCGGGTGTGTCGTTCGCCGCTCAGGACGCCTCGACGCAGGCCAAGATGGACGTCAAGGTGGAGAGCCTGCAGGGCTGGGTCAAGCTGCACGCCAACGCCAGCGGGATCAAGGCGGGCGAGCCCTGCCAGCTCGTGGTGACCGGCAAGGACGGCACGCAACGGGTGGCCGGCAGCTGGCTGGTGTCCTCCAAGGGCGAGGCCGAGGGCACCATGATCGACGGCGCGGCGATCATGCCGCCGAAGGACATCAAGTCCATCGACGTGATCACCACCACCAACCGCAAGCTCGTCTCGGTACCCGTGAACCTCTGAACCCGCAGAACCAGTGAACCCGAACCACCGCTACCGGTTCCGCAGCGTCTGGACGCTGCCGGGGCCGGTCAGCGGTGTTTTCGGCGTGGTCACCGACCCGGGCTCGTACCCGTTGTGGTGGCCGGACATCCACGGTGTGGGCAGGGTGGACGATGACACCGCCGAGGTGATCTGCCGGTCCGTCCTGCCCTACGCGCTGACCTTCCGGATGCACCGCGGCGAGCAGGACGAGGCCGCCGGGCGGATGCTGATCGGCCTGTCCGGCGACCTGGAGGGCTACAGCCGCGGCACGCTCAAGCGGGGTGTCCACAGTGTCCGGCTGGTGATCGAGCAGGACGTGGTGGTCAACAAGTGGCTGCTGCGGGCGCTGGCGCCGGTCGCCCGGCCCGCCTTCCGGGCCAACCACGCGATGATGATGTGGCGTGGCCAGCGTGGCCTGCGCAGCTTCCTCGGCTAGCAGAGAGCCCCTCATGGACGGTGCCATGAGGGGCTCCCTGCTGTGTGCGTCAGGCCTTCGCGGGGGCTTCTTCCTCTTCGCCCTCGGTCTTGGCCGCCGGGTCGTTCTCCGGCGCGACCCCGTGGTCGTCGAGCAGGGTGGACTCGTCGAACGGGTCCTCGCCGCTGAACGCGCGCTTGGCCTGGTCGCGGTCGAACTCGCCGGTCCACTGTCCGATCAGGACGGTG
>CBIMJO010000249.1:0-9425 GCA_966244135.1 uncultured Actinocrispum sp.
CTCACGGAGGAGTCTCCCGCAACGTGTACCCCAAGCCGCGCAGCGTGTAGATCAATCGCGGCTCACCCTCGGCCTCCATCTTGCGGCGCAGGTAGCTCATGTGCACCTGGAGGTTGTTGGCGGTGACGCTCATGTCGAAGCCCCAGATCGCCTCGACCAGCGCGTCTCGGGTCAACACCCGGGTCGCGTTGCGCACCAGGACCTGCAGGAGGGAGAACTCGATCCGGGTCAGGCGGAGCGGCCGCCCGCCCCGCCACGACTCGAACCTGTCGGGATCGACCCGGACGTCGGCGAACGTCAGGATCTGCGACTCGTCGTCGCCCGGCGCGCGGCGGCGCAGCAGGGCCCGGACCCGGGCCAGCAACTCCTCGGTGGCGAACGGCTTGGGCAGATAGTCGTCGGCGCCCGCGTCCAGCCCCGCGACCCGGTCGGAGACCTGATCCCGGGCGGTCAGCATCAGCACCGGCAGATCCCGACCGGCCGCCCGCAACCGCCGGCAGGTCTCCAACCCGCCGAGGCGGGGCATCCTCACGTCGAGGATCAGCAGATCCGGCGTGTCGCCACCGACCCCGTCGAGCACAGCGAGACCGTTGGCGACGGTGCTGGTGTCGTAACCCTCGACCTGGAGCACACGCTCCAGCGACTCACGGATGGCCGCCTCGTCATCCGCGATCATGATCCGCACGCCGGCCCGCCCCCTTCCGGTCGATGCTTTTGCCGCGCATTCTCCCCGATCAACCTGAAGCCAGGATTAAAGCCTCGCCGCTGTGGTGCCCGGGGGCCGTGCTCTTACGGATGCCTAAGCTTGCGGTTGACTTCGCGTGGGCTCATCCTGCCGAGCGTGGACAGGAAGGCCCACTGATCATCATATGGTTCCATTGTGGACAGATTGAGGAACACGGTTACCGTGCGGTGATGTCGACAGTCAGGTAGGGCAAATCCGGGACGCCCAGTCGCCGGGGGTCGACGTCGAATCCGTTCGGTAGAGGGCGCGTTGCGGTCGCAGATTGCATGCCGCTCGCGTGGCCTTGGCTTCGGTTGCGGACGTGTCGGCAGAGCGTTGATTCGGCAGTGGAACCTGGTCAAATTGGACAGTGACGGTGGTCGTGTTTTGGGTTCTCGCTCCGCCTGTGGGTGTTCAGCGGGTTGTGTCTGTCGCGGCTCAGGCTGCGGCGCGTACGTCTGGCCAGCCGGTGCAGATCACGGGGGAAGACGACGCAGACGGACGAGTTCTTTGCTAACCCTGATGGGACTTTCACCTGGCGGCAGCATGAGTTGCCGGTGCGGGTCAAGCAGGGTGCTGATTGGACACCGGTGGACACGACGCTGGTCAGGCGTCCGGATGGGACAGTGGCTCCGAAGGTCGCGGCGGTGGACTTGGTGCTGTCCAAGGGCGGTGCTGGTTCTGCTGGGGGTCCGTTCGCGCGGCTGGCGTACAACGGCAACGAGGTCGGTTTGAGTTGGGAATCCGATTTACCCGAACCGATCCTGGCGGGGTCGACAGCGACCTATCCAGACGTGCTGGCGGGCGTGTATGGACAGAGCTGTGATGCGCCTGTGTAGGGTTTTCCTATGATTGCAAGCCCAGCTTGCGTGCGGACGTGGGTAGATGGCGATATGAACGGTTCACGCGGGATGTTGAGGGGGCAATCTGGAGCAGGGGTGTGTGTTGGGTGTGCAGTCAACGGTAGTGAGTTGCACTGTATGGCAGTGTTTGCAACATGTTTGACGTGGCGATAGTGTAGAGCCGCAGGTCAGAGGTATTGTCCGAATTGGACTGGCAGGGTGAGGGCGGGTGTTTGACCCCCGCAGCTCCTCAAAGTCCATCTTGTTCAGCTGTTTGCCTGGCCAAGTGGACTTTTCGACCTTGATCGACTGTTGCAAGTGGACTGTTTGGTGGGTTGTGTTCGCCGGTCTGGTGGGAGTTCCACCGTCGAGGTGTCACCCGGGTTCAGGGCCTGCGCCGACGGTGACGAGTCCGGTTTCGTAGGCGATGACGACGAGTTGGGCGCGGTCGCGGGCGGCCAGTTTGGTCATGATGCGACTCACGTGGGTCTTGGCCGTGAGGGGGCTCAGGAACAGGGTGGCGGCGATCTCGTCGTTGGACTGGCCGTGGCCGACCAGGGCGAGCACCTGGCGTTCCCGGTCGGTGAGCCGGTCGATGGGATAGCCGGCTCGGTCCGCGCGGCCTTGCGCGGCGATGTCGGCGATGAGGCGGCGGGTGACGCTCGGGGAGAGCAGGCCGTCGCCGGCTGCGATGATCCGGACCGCCTGGATGAGGTCGGCGGGTTCGGTGTCCTTGACCACGAAGCCGGACGCGCCGGACCGCAGGGCGTCGTAGACGTAGTCGTCCGACTCGAAGGTGGTCAGGATCAGCACGCGGACGCCGGCAAGGTCCTCGCTGGCGGCGATGCGGCGCGTCGCTTCGAGTCCGTCGACTCCGGGCATGCGGATGTCCATGAGAACGACGTCCGCACGGGTCGTCCTGGCGAGGCGCACTGCCTGGTCGCCGTCCGTGGCCTCCCCGACCACGGTGATGTCGTCGGTGTGCTCCAGCAACGCGCGGAAACCGGCCCGGATGAGGGCCTGGTCGTCGGCGAGCAGGACTCGGATCATGACGTGGGCTCCAGGGGAAGGCGCGCGCTGACCTCGAAGCCGCCGCTGCGTGCCCGCCCGGCGTCGAGCGTGCCACCCACAGCCGCGGCTCGTTCACGCATACCGATCAGGCCATGCCCGCCCGAAGCAGCGGATGGTCCCCATCCTGTGTCGGTGATCCGCAGGCTGAGCTCCCGGTCGCCGTAGGTGATCTCGACAGTGGCGTTGGCCGGTCCGGCGTGCCGGATGGCGTTGGTCAGCGACTCCTGCACGATCCGGTAGATCGCCAGGTCGACGGCAGGCGGCAGGACAGCAGGAGGGGAGCCGGTGGTGACGACGGTGGTGGGCAGGCCCGCCGCGATGACGCCCGCGACCAGGGCGTCCAGGCGCGCTGTCCCAGGTTGGGGCTGGTTGCGGTCAGGGTCGTCGACCTGGCGCAGCACAGCCAGGATCGCCCGCAGTTCGCGTAGGCCGTCCTTGCTGGCGGTCTTGATGGCCCGCAGTGCCGCGGCTGTGGCCGGCGGAAGGTCCTCGGCGACGTAGGCGGCGACACCTGCTTGCACGTTGATGGTCGACATGGTGTGGGCGACGACATCGTGCAACTCGCGGGCGATGCGCAGCCGTTCGGCGTCGATGCTGCGACGGGTGTCCTCCTGGTGCGTCTGCTCGATCAGCTCGGCTCGGGCCCGGACCGCATCGATGTAGCGGCGCCGGTTGGCACCGGCGATCCCTGCGAGTACCGCGACGGCCACCAGACCGGCCAGCGCGATGTCGCCGCTGCTGAGCCCCTCGGACGGACCGGTCACGGCCACCCCGCCCAACGCCAGGAGCGTCAGGACACCGAGGATGACCGCTTCCCGGACCGGCGCGGTCAAGGCCACGGTGTAGAGGGCGACCGGTGGGATGATCAGGGCCGCGTAGCTGACGTATCCCAGCGCCGTGAAGATCAGCACCCCACCGAGCGCGACGCCCAGCACCGCTCGCGGCTGACCGCGCCGCCAGATCAGCGCGAGGCCTGCCACGACCACTAGCAGATACGCCCACGTCGGGGCCGGGGTGATCACGTGTCCCTGTGCGGCGGAAAGGGCCGGGGTGGACGGGTGTGACTCGCTGTAGCACCCCCACACGGCGACGCCCGTCACCGCGACGGCCACGGCGACATCGACACCGAGCGGCGACAATCGCTGGTGGATGCCGCGTGCGATGACCGGGGTGCTCACTGGCCAAGAGTAGGTCGTCACCGCGGGGTGAGCGCGTCGTCCGGACGATGACCGGTCCGTACTCCCGCGGGAGTACGGACCACGATGCCCGCACTGCGGCCGGGGTAAGCCGGGATACCTCCGATGAGGTGGCGGAAGCCTCCCGCAGCGCGACGACCACGGGCGATCCCGCTGCGACGCTCACCGCATGAGCAAGATCGCCAGCAGTCAGCCGGCACACGCCGCTGTCGTTTTCGCCCGCACCGCGGGGATCGCGCTCGCCGGTTGCGTGGTGTGGTCCCGATGAACCGCCGGACCATGCTGACGACGGTTGGTGTGGCCGGGGCACTGGGCCTGACCGCCATCGCCGCTGAGATTGCCGGCCTGTCCGACAGTCGTGGCGGGCCTGCGGACACCTCCGGCCGAGGCGACAATGGACATTCCAACGGCTCGGGGGACGCGAACTCGGGTATCCAGACCATCACCAGCGAGATCGCTCTGCCCGCACAGTTCCAAGCGTCGCTTCCCATTCCCGGGCATCTGCGGCCGACCCGCCAGACCGCGGACACCGACTACTTCGAGATCGTGCAGTCAGCGGCCTCAGTGGAGATCATCCCCGGGGTGCGGACCCCGATCTGGGGCTACAACGGCATTTTCCCCGGGCCCACGATCGTCCAGCGCACCCATCGCCGCGTCGTAGTGACCCACCGCAACGCGCTCCCGGTGCCGACAGTCGTCCATCTGCACGGCGGGTCGACGCCGCCCGACAGCGACGGCTACCCGACCGACTTCGTGCTGCCCGACGCGTCCCACGGCACCTTCCCCGCTATGCCCGCCATGGGCGGGATGGCGGCGATGGCCGATCCGGACGCCGTCGTCACGCGGCTCACACGCGACTACACGTATCCGCCGCAACCGCGAGCGGCGACCCTCTGGTACCACGACCATCGCATGGACTTCACCGGCGCGAGCGTCTACCGCGGTCTGGCGGGCTTCCACATCGCCCAGGACGCCGAGGAACAGGCTCTCCCGCTGCCCCAGGGGTCCCGTGACGTGCCGCTGATGATCCTCGACCGTGCGTTCGCGGCGGACGGATCGTTTCTCTACCCGGCCCTGGACCCCACGCAGCGTTCTGTTCCCGGTGTCGAGAAGCAGGCGATGAACGGCGTCATGGGCGACGTGGTCCTGGTCAACGGCGCGCCCTGGCCGGTGCTGCAGGTCGACACCGCGCGATATCGCTTCAGGATGCTGAACGCGTCCAACGCCCGCACCTACCGGCTCGCCCTCGACTCGTCGCAGGGATTCGTCCAGATCGGGACCGATCAGGGACTGCTGGCGGAGCCCGTGGCGCTGGACACCATCACGATCGCGCCGGCCCAGCGGTTCGACGTGATCATCGACTTCAGCCGGAACAAGCCGGGTGACCAGATCACCCTGACCAACCAGCTCGGCTCGGGTTCCACCGCGGCTGTGCTGCGTTTTGCCGTCGCACGGGCGACCAGCGACACCAGCAGCGTCCCCGCGAAGCTGTCGACCATCGACGCGATCACCCCGACCTCGGCGACGCCGCGGCGGACCGTGAAGTTCCACCGGGATGCCGACGGATGGACGATCAACGGGCGGTTCTTCGATGCGGCATACTCCGAAGCCGACGTGCAGGTCGGCGGCACCGAACTGTGGACAGTGACCTCGGACTTCCACCACCCGTTCCACATTCACAACGCCACCATCCAGGTGATCACCCGTGACCGCCGCTCCCCGGGACCCGAAGACCAGGGCTGGAAGGACACAGTCCTGCTCAACAAGGGGGAGCAAGTGGAGCTGGCCATCCGGTTCAGCGGATACCGGGGCCGCTCTGTCTTCCACTGCCACAACCTGGAACACGAGGACATGGGAATGATGGCCAACTTCCGGATCCGGTGAGACCGGTCTTTCACCGCGCCAGCAGGCACGAACCCCGTTCCGGGCTGACATTGCCGGCCCGCACCGTCGCGGCGCCCTCGACTCAGCTGGCCGCGGTGGGTTCACGTTCGCTCAGAGTGGAAGTCGTGGGGCTGGCAGGATCGTCCTCATGGCATTGCCCCAGCCGGGCGCAGCCAAGGGAGCTGGGATTTGTCGGCGATGGGCGTCGAGAGGGGCTGAGGCAGCGTCGTCTGGGGGTGATACCAAGAGCTGGCGCGATGCCGGGCAGAGTCTGCCGCTGACCCGCCTCGCTTCAGCGAGGGACGCCGTGCGGATAGCCGCCCGAACCCCGCCGTGGCCTACCTCCTCATGGTGTTCAGTTTGTCTTATGGCACAACCAAACTGGGCCTGGACCGGCAGTTCCTCATCCTGACGGTGACCGCGTCGGCGGTGTTGTGGTTCTTCTCGATTCCACTGTGGACCAGACTGGCGGACCGCAGTGGCCGCCGGACCATGTTCCTCACCGGCTCGGTAGCCCTGCTGATCTGGGCTGCGGTGTTCTTCCCCTTGCTGGACACCAAGAACACCGCTGTGGTGGTGCTCGCGATCTGGTCTGCGCGGTCAGTTTGGTCAGCGCTGTCGCCCTGTTCCGTCTCCGCCCCACCACCGTCCCCGAACCCGCGGTCGCTGCCGCCTGAGTGAATCTGGAGGGCCTACGGCCCAGCCCATCTACCGCGAAAACTTGCTCTGAACCGCTGATTCGCAAGTACGTCTGTTTGGGCGATGGTTCGCTGGCCATGTCCCACCCACAATGGGTACCGCAGTTGGTCCAGACCACCCCTAAGGATGGATATGCGTACTGCCCGTGTAGCCGGTCTGGCAATGGCCACCGTGTTGACGACCGTCGGAGTGGCCGCGCCTGCGAACGCGTCCTCCTGGAGCTTCAACTCAAGCTATGCCCACCACGAGCAGTGCCTGATCCCAGGCAGAGCCGGCGTCGCGAACCACTCGTGGTTGGATTACCGGTGCGTCACCGTAATCCCGGACATCACCGGGCCTGGCAAATACGATCTGTACGTCCTGCTTCCCTAGTGCCCTGCGCGCGGCGGACCGGCAATCTGCCTGTGTCGCTCACATTAGGGTCAAGCTCTGCTCAACACTCCACAATGGACAGATGACGCTCAGTCAGCGTCAGGCCGGGCGGCTCCGATGTCAAGCTCGTCGGCGCCGGGTCTCCGTGACGTGGTGGTCGATGTACCGGGCGAGGATCAGCGGGTCCTGCGGGTCGTCGGCCTGGAAGGTGGTGCGTCGGAGCAGGCTGACTTCATTCAGTGCGACGCCCTCGCGGGCCAGAACGAAGACGAGGGTGAGGAAGGCGGCCCGGGCGTTGCCGTCGTCGAAGGGGTGGAAGAAGCAGACGTCGAGATAGGCGCGTGCCGCGCGAGCGGTCAAGGCAAGGGGCCGCGCGCCGTCCTTCGCGCTCTCGGCCAGGCAGGCGTCGAGGCGGGACTGGGTGTCGGGGTCGATGCCGTAGCGCTCCCGGCCCCGCTTGGCGAAAGCGGGCGAGGTGCGGAACGGGGGTGGCTGGGATGTGCCCAGGATGTGCTGCTGCCAGCCGCGAAGCAGCGCCAAGCTGAGGGAGGCACCGCGCGCCGCGTCAGCCCGAACCAGTTCCAGGGCGGCGAGCATGCCCTTTGCACGGGCGGGATCCACGACGCCGTCAAAGGCGCGGATGTCCTCCGCCGCGCCGTCGCGGGACGGGACCACCGGTCCGTCCGCGCCTGCGCCTGGGTCCTCCTGCCAGGGCGCGGACTCGCGCACCGCAAGCCACCGCTGCAGATGGTCCGGTGCGGGTTCGGAGGGACGTGAGCCATCGCCCGGTCGCAGCGACAGCGCCAGCTGCTCCGCGACATCGTCGACCAGCACGGTGCCGGGACTGGTCCAGCTGTGGAACCGCCCGCCGATCGCCTGGGCGACCAGATCCTCCGCGACGTCAGGTGCGACGTGCCAACGGGCGAGGAACCAGGTGAGCACCTGGTTGCAGTGCCCGTGCCAGCCGCTGCCGCAGCCGGTGCGGTCAACGACCTGCAAGATCAGGTTTCGGGCGGCACGCTCCCACAGGATCCGCTGATCCTCGACAGCGGCCAGCTCCAGCGGGTACGCCTCGAACCAGCCGGCGAGACTCTCCAGCCACTCACGCCACTCGCACAGCGCCGCGACGACACGGGCGAGCGTCTCCTGCGGAGTGGTGATCGAGTGCTGCGGGCAGCACCAGCTTCCCACCGGCCCGCCGTCGAAGTCCCCCTCGTCGTGTGCCCAGCGCCAGCCCACCACCCAATGGCCGTAGCGCTCAACGAGAGCGCACGACATCACGTCGGCCCACAGCTTGCCCTCGCCGTGGTCCCAGGCGCTCATCGCCGGGTCGGCGACCGAGACATCGGGCCGGCGAGGCACACGCAGCGCCGGGCCGAGCGACTCCACCACCTGCGCCGCCGACCGGCGGTCGAACGGATGGCGGGACGGATCCACCTCATCCCAGCTCAGAAAGCCAGGCGCCAGGTCGACAATCACCCCACAAGCCTGCCACGCCCGCCCGGACCTTGTTCGGCTCGATGGATGAGGCCGTGACATCGCTGCGCGGGTGGCGCGTCCGGCCGCTTGAACGGTCTACATAGGACGTTCGTGCTCGCGCCGAATGGCCGGTTGCCGACCAGCGGCCGGCCGAGCAGGGCGGTCGGGAGCAGGCCGCGATGCCCGGCTCTGCCGGGGAACGGCAGCTGGTGGAGCGGCTGACCCGGGCCTACGCGGCCGGTGATGTCGAGGCTGTGGTCGCGTTGCTGACCGAGGACGTGCGGTTGAGCATGCCGCCCACGCCGTTCGAGTACCGGGGTGTGGGGGTGGCGGCGGGAGGTTTGGCCGCGTCGTTCGGCGACGGCCGCCGGTACCGGCTGGTGGAGACCCGCGCTAACAGTCAGCCCGCGTTTGGTGTCTACGTAAGCGATCGCCATGCCGAGGTGTGGCACGCGAGCGGGCTGTTGGTCGTCACCCTGCGCGGCGATCGGATCTGCGCGATGACCCTGTTCGGCAACGGTGTGCTCGGTGGTTTCGGGCTGCCCCGCACGCTGCCGGCCACGAGCGAGGACGGAATGGGCCGATGAGTGACGACAAGATCATGCGTGCTCTGCAGTACGACTCCTACGGGCCGGCCGAGTGCGGGTGCGGAGGGTGCCGGTGCCGCGGGTGCGGCCGGGCACGCTGCTGGTCCGGGTCGCGGCCACCAGCGTGAACTCCGCCGACGTGGTCGTCCGGTCCGGCAGGGTGCGGCTGCTCAGTGGACGGAAGTTCCCCCGTGGCGCGGGGTTCGACTTCAGCGGTGACGTGGTCGAGGTGGGCGAGGGTGTCACCGGTTTCCAGGCCGGCGACGGCGCACGCGGCGGGGGCGCGGGTCGCGACGCTGGTGAGCGCCAAGCACCTCGATCTCGTGCGGGAGATCGGTGCCGATGAGGCACCCGGTCAGCTCGACGAACAGTATGTGCGGACGTTGATTCGCGCGGTGGGTGTCAGCCGGCCGTGGCTGGCCAATGGCAAGGCCGGCGTCACATCGGCGTCGGCCGCACCGAATACGACCTGTCCCAGAACCCGGCTGATCGCTGATTCCCTGATATCCCAGGGTGTCCGGCCACCCGGCCGGGTGGCCGTTGAAATTGGCCCGATTTTACGCCGAATAAG
>CBIMJO010000250.1:0-9412 GCA_966244135.1 uncultured Actinocrispum sp.
CGGTACAGCAGCGAGTGCACGTGCTCGACCTTCGGGATGTCGTCGAACTCGAGCGGCTCGTCGGACGCCGACTCGATGATCAGCGTGCCGCAGCCCACGATCCGGTCGATCAGCCCGTGCTCGAACCGCACGCTGTTGATCCGGGACAGCGGGATGTCGATCCCCGTCCGGTTGATCAGACCCTCACGGGCCATCACCCGATCGGTGGTCACGATGAAGTGGGTCGTGCGCCACCGCACGAACGGGACCAGGAACAGCCACACGATCAGGATCAGCGCCACCGCGCCGATCGCGATGAACGCGACTGTGCTCCAGGACAGGTCCTGCGCCAGGATCGCCAGCCAGATGCCCACACCAACGGTGAGCACCAGGACGATGTACGGCAGCAGGAGCATCTTCCAGTGCGGGTGCTTGTGGATCACGACGCGCTCGCCGTCGCTGAGCAGGTCGTCTGGATAGGCCACGGTGTTCCTCCGGTCAGCGCCGATGACGGCCATACCGTACCGTTCCTCGTCTGATTGACCAGCGTTTCGGTCGGATCAGAGCGAGCCCGACCGCGTCGGGTGACGTCGCGAACGGTGTTCGAGGTCTGGTACCACCAGCCGGCCAGTTCGGCCCGCTCGGGTCTTGCCGCCCGGATGAGGGCTGCCCGGCGTCCTGACTGGGCTGATGGCCCCGCGTGCCTCCACCCGGGGAACGGCCTGACCGGTAGCTCTCCGCACAGCGATCCTCCGGTCGCCGGTGGTCACACCTGGTCGACGCCGTACCCGATAGCCGAGGGCACGCCTGCCGATGGCCACGGCGGCCGCGTGGTGCCGAGTGACCTGAGTACGAGTTTGTTCTTGTAGCGGACGCCGCCAGTGCTCATTGCCCCAGCGACTGGTGTACGCCGGATCCACCGCTATCACGAGGAGACCCGCGTAGTGAGCCATCCCACGAATGCGTTCACGGAACCGGCCACTGGGGATATTGGAGACAATCCGCCTAAACCCTTTGGCACGATGGCCGCGGCCCAACGTCTCCCGCCCTGACGCCCGGGTGTCGGCGAAGCCCAGATTCTCTATCGCCAGACCGGCACAATCCTGTTGTTTCGCGAAGTCGACCAGCTCGCTGATCGCCTGCCGAAGGTGTCCGTCGCGCTGCGACGAGGAGCCGGTGAGATCCAATCCCACTGTGATGGGACCGCCGAGCGGGTTGCCGTACGGGTCGATCACGCAGGCAGCGAGATGGTCAGCGTTGAGATCCACACCGAGCAGCCGTGCCCCGGAGGCAGCCAGGTCGCCCGGAGTCGGCAGCGGTGCACCGCCGACTGACCACGACGCGTCGATGTACCACCTGCCACGTACCGGATCCAGGCTGATGTCGTAGCGCACGGCGCGGTCCGCGAGGACACGGTCGAGCCATTCATCCCGCCGATGGTGGAACGTCACCATGCAGTCGAGCCGGTACCGGCCACGTGGCGCGTTCGCCAGATGCCGCAGTGGCTGCGGCAGGACCAGGGTCACCTGCCCCTCCGGCGTGACGGTGATGGTGTAGTTGCCAGAGGGGGCACCGGACTCACCATCTGCGGTCAGGAACAATCGCGAGGCGTCCCACCGTGTCCGCCACTCCGCCTCGGTCAGTCCGGCATCCGGCAGGGCGTGCCTCGCCTTCGCCAGCCTCCGTCCACCCAGCACGACTGCTGGGCGCCCGACACGGATGCGTTGCTCCACTTCGGACAGGCGAGACTCCAGAACCGCCAGTCACCGCTGCTTCTGCCAGCGCTCGTTCTGGTCTGCGTAGCCCCGCAAGCGGCCCCTTCGGCTCCCTGCCGGAATACCGGCCCGGACGCGGATCGCTTGAACGGCCGTTCGCAAGCGCGCGTACTCGTCGCGAGTGCATCGCATCGCGAGCCGGTACTGATCCTCGGACGTACGAGTGATCGCGCCTGCCCACCGTGACGACGACTCGCTCGTCAGCGCCTGTTTTCGTGGCGCACGCCCACTCTGGTTCGCTGGAACGTCACCGATCCGCAGCCGTGCCGCGAAGTCGCCGCGAGCCAGCGCACCCAGGTGCCGTCCGACCAGCATCAGCGTCGCCGCGTCGGTGTCCGACAAGCGCAGGCGATCCCGGATCCGCGCTCCGGTGGGAGCCGCGACCGTGAACGGTTCGGCGATCGTCCTCAGTTTCGGCCGCTTCGCCATGGGCTTTCCTAAGTGGTCGCCCGAAGATGCACGACGTCGCCAGCGGGCACCGAATGGTCGAGGCCCTCGGCGTCGCGGACCACGAGTGTGCCGTCGCCCTCGAGGTACCGGGCGGTGCCCTGCAGCTCGGTCTGGCCGGCCAGTTCCACCCGGACGTGTTGGCCGAGGGTCACGCAGTGTTTCCGGTATTCCTCGTGCAGGCCGCTGGCGAACGGGTCGCCGTTGTGCTCCCGCCACGGCTCCTCCAGCCGGGCAAGCTCGGTGAGCAGGCGGGCGGTCAGCTCGGTGGTGTCGAGCATCGAGGCGCCCTCGTCGGCCAGTGAGGTCGCCTCCAGGCCGCCCGGGCCCAGCGGGACGTCACCCAGTGGCTGGACGTTGAGACCCATGCCCAGGACCACGCCCCGGGCGGTGGTCGACGCGAGGACGCCCGCGCCTTTGCGCTGCTGGGGGCCGAGCAGGAGGTCGTTCGGCCACTTCAGCCCGGCTTCGACGCCGACGCTCTGCGCGACCTTGACCAGGGCGACCCCGGCCAGCATGGTGAGCCACTGCACACGGGACAGCGGCACCGCCAGCAGATAGTGAACGCTCAGGTAGATGCCCCCGCCCGGCGACACCCAGGACCGGCCCTGACGGCCCTGACCTGCGGTTTGTTCCGAGGCGACGAGCACGAACCGGTCTGGGACGCCATCCCGGGCGACCAGGTCGGCGTTGGTCGAACCCGTGCTGGCCACCACCTCGACACCCGAGTAGGTCCTGGCCATCCGGCGCTGTAGCTCAACTGCGTCCACCAGTAAAGACTAGTCGTGTGGTGACATTAGCTACGTGAATCCGCCGCGCTTTGGCGTGGCTGGCTACGCTCCCTGGCCATGAGCAGTGCCACCACGCCGATCGGGCCCGTCCCTGAGGGCGAGCCGGACATCCACACCACCGCCGGGAAGCTCGCCGACCTCTACCGCCGCAACGACGAGGCAGTGCACGCCGGGTCCGCGCGGGCCGTGGAGAAGCAGCACGCCAAGGGCAAGATGACCGCCCGCGAGCGGATCGACCAGCTGCTGGACGAGGGCTCGTTCGTCGAGCTGGACGAGCTGTCGCGGCACCGGTCCACCAACTTCGGCCTGGAGAAGAACCGCCCGTACGGCGACGGCGTGGTGACCGGGTACGGCACCGTCGACGGCCGCCCGGTGTGCGTGTTCAGCCAGGACGTCACGGTGTTCGGCGGCGCGCTCGGCGAGGTGTACGGCGAGAAGATCGTCAAGGTGATGGACCTGGCCATCAAGACCGGCCGGCCGATCATCGGCATCAACGAGGGCGGCGGCGCGCGGATCCAGGAGGGCGTGGTCTCGCTCGGCCTCTACGGCGAGATCTTCATGCGCAACGTGCGCGCGTCCGGCGTGATCCCGCAGATCTCGCTGATCATGGGCGCGAACGCGGGCGGGCACGTGTACTCGCCGGCGCTGACCGACTTCATCGTGATGGTCGACCAGACCTCGCAGATGTTCATCACCGGCCCGGACGTGGTCAAGACGGTGACCGGCGAGGAGGTCACGTTCGAGGAGCTGGGCGGCGCGCGGACGCACAACACCAAGTCCGGCAACGCGCACTACCTCGGGGCGGACGAGGACGACGCAATCTCCTACGTGAAGGACCTGCTTTCGTACCTGCCGTCGAACAACCTGTCCGACCCGCCGGTGTTCGCCGTGGAGGATTCCGGTTCCGTGGCCGAGTCGCTGACTGACAGCGACACCGAGCTGGACACGTTGATCCCGGACTCGCCGAACCAGCCGTACGACATGCACGAGGTCATCACCCGCGTGCTCGACGACGGCGAGTTCCTTGAGGTGCACCCGCTTTTCGCGCCGAACGTGCTGGTCGGGTTCGGCCGGGTGGAAGGCCACAGCGTGGGTGTGGTGGCCAACCAGCCGACCCAGTTCGCGGGCTGCCTGGACATCGACGCCTCCGAGAAGGCCGCGCGGTTCGTGCGCACCTGCGACGCGTTCAACATCCCGGTGCTCACCTTCGTGGACGTGCCCGGGTTCCTGCCCGGCACCGACCAGGAGTGGAACGGCATCATCCGCCGTGGCGCCAAGCTGATCTACGCGTACGCAGAAGCGACGGTGCCCAAGGTCACCGTGATCACACGCAAGGCGTTCGGCGGCGCGTACGACGTCATGGGCTCCAAGCACCTCGGCGCGGACATGAACCTCGCCTGGCCCACCGCGCAGATCGCCGTGATGGGCGCCCAGGGCGCCGCGAACATCGTGCACCGCAAGACCCTCGCCAAGGCCGCCGAGGAGGGCCAGGACGTCGAGGCCCTGCGCGCCTCCCTCGTGCAGGAGTACGAGGACACCCTGCTCAACCCCTACGCGGCCGCCGAACGCGGCTACGTCGACAGCGTGATCCCACCCTCCTACACCCGCGGCGACGTCGCCCGGGCGCTGCGCATGCTCCGCGACAAGCGCGAAACCCTGCCCCCCAAGAAGCACGGCAACATCCCGCTGTGAGGAGCAACCGATGAGCGACCGTCCTTTGCTGCGGATCGTCCGGGGCACTCCCGACGACGTGGAGCTCGCCGCGCTCACCGCCGTCGTCGCCGCGCTGCCCGGCCCGGCCGAGAAACCCGCTGACAAGCCGAAATCCGCCTGGGCCGACCCGGCCCGGCGGATGCGGGCCCCGCTCGCGCACGGCCCCGGCGCGTGGCGGGCCTCCGGAATGCCGCACTGATTCAGAGCACATGAACCTGTTGTAGCTGGCTCAGGATCCCGGGCCGCACCTTCCACCGGCAGGCCCGGGATCGCGAGCGTGGGGCGCTGCTGCTGCACGTTCTCGTGTCATATGAACTCGTCTAGGTTCTGATCCCTGCCCACGTGAACAGATACGCGCGCATAACTGGCAAACAGTTCAAACCTTCGGGTCTGCTTGATGGCCGCGATGTGACCTAGCGTCATGGTCATGTCACGTCGTGGTCTGCTTTTCGCTGGACTGGTGGGGTTGCTGTCGGGGGTGGTGGCCGTTCCGGTGGCCGCCGCGGACCCGGCGTACGTCCTCAAGGACGGGGTCACGCAGCCGGTCTTCTCGTTCGCCGACGCGATCCGCGAGACGGTGTGGGTGGACATCGGGCTGGACCTGGACAACAACGGGGTGGGCGACCGGGTCGCGGCGGACATCATCCGCCCGGCGACCGCGGCGAAGGTCCCGGTGATCATCGACGCGAGCCCGTACTACCAGAGCACGGGCCGCGGCAACGAAAGCGAGATCAAGTCGTACGACAGTGCCGGCAAACCGGTGAAGTTCCCGCTGTTCTACGACAACTACTTCGTCCCGCGCGGGTATGCGGTGACGCTCATCGACTTCAGCGGCAGCAACAGGTCCACGGGATGCATGGACACCGGTGGCCGTTCGGAGATCGCGTCGGGCAAGGCGGTCATCGACTGGCTCAACGGCCGCGCCACCGGGTACTCGGCCGCGAGTGGCGGCAGCACGGTGACGGCTTCGTGGTCGACCGGTGCCGCTGCGATGATCGGGAAGTCCTGGGACGGCAGCATCACCCAAGGCGTTGCGGCGACTGGTGTCGACGGCCTGAAGACCATCGTGCCGATCTCGGCGATCAGCTCCTGGTACGACTGGTTCCGCTCGGATGGCGTGTCCCTCAACGGGTTCGGCACGCCCACGAGCCTGGCGTCCGGGTTCGAGAACGCCAACGCCCGCTCGCGGTGTGCGGCTGTGCGCAACGAGATGACCGCGGGCGCGCCTTCGAACGGCGACTTCACCCCGATGTGGGCGCAGCGCGACTTCGTGCAGAACGCGAGCCAGGTCAAGGCGGCGGTGTTCTCGGTGAACGGCGCGTTCGACCTCAACGTGAAGCCGATCAACTGGGGCCAGTGGCTCGCCGCCCTGCCCGCGTCGGTGCCGCGCAAGCTGTGGCTGTCCCAGACCGGGCACGTCGACCCGTTCGACTTCCGCCGCGCCACTTGGGTTCCAACCCTGAACAAGTGGTTCGACCGCTGGCTGCTGGGCATCCAGAACGGGATCGAGAACGAGCCCGCGGTGTCAGTCGAACGCTCCCCGGATGTCTGGACCGACACCCAGACCTGGCCGCCGTCCGGAACCCAGCTGCAGACCGTCTACCCCAACGCGGGCTCGGTCGCCGGCGTCGGCACCCTCACGTCCATGGCGGGAACCGGCTCCGCGGCCTTCACCGACAACGGTTCCGCCACCCCCAGCAACGTGATCACCTCGCCGAACGCGACCTCCTCGCGCCGGATCATCTACAGCACCAACACCCTCACGAGCGACCTGAGGATCGCGGGCATCAGCAAGATCACCGTCACCGCAAGCCCGTCGACCTCAACAGCCCACTTGTCCGCGTTCCTCGTGGACTACGGCCCGGCGACCATCCGAAGCACGACCGGCGAAGGAATCCGGACCCTCACAACGGAATCCTGCTGGGGCGAAGACCGACCCGGCGACGACGCCTGCTACAAGAACACGGTCCCCACTGTGTCCAACGTGGACGCTCACGTCTTCTCCCGGGGCTGGGCCGACCTGGCCAACTACAGTTCGCTCAGCACGCCCAGGACCCTGACGCCGGGCACGAAGTACACGATGACGTTCCGTCTGTCCACAACGGACCACATCGTGCCCAAGGGTCACCGCCTGGCGATCGTCATCGCGGGCACGGACAGCACGATGATCCCTGCCCCAGCACAACTTCCGCGCCTGACGATCGACCTGGCCCAGACGACTCTGCAGATCCCGACGGTCGGCACCCCGACGCAGGAAGCCACCACCACACCGATCCCGGCCCCGGCCAACGTCGAGCCGGACACCTACCCGTCCAGCCTCGACAACCGCAACTGACCCACCTCGTGAGTACTTTTGTGAGTTCCGGCTCGCAAAAGTACTCACGAGCCTGACCGTCAGCCGAACATCCCGACCTCGTACGACCCCGCCGGCGTACGAGCGATGACGTTCAACCGGTTGTAGGCGTTGATGATCGCGACCGCGGAGATCAGTGCGCCGATCTGCTCGTCGTCGTAGTGCTTGCGCACCTCGGCCCACGTGTCGTCGCTGACGCCGTCGTGCGCGTCCGCCAGCCGCGTTCCCTCCTCGGTCAGCGCGAGCGCGGCCCGCTCGGCGTCGCTGAACACGGTGGCCTCGCGCCACGCGGCGATCATGTTCAGCCGCACGGTGGTCTCCCCGGCCGCGGCGGCCTCCTTGGTGTGCATGTCAAGGCAGAAGCCGCAACCGTTGATCTGGCTCGCCCGGATCTCGACCAGGTGCTGGGTCAGCACCGGCAGCGACGACTTGTGCACGACCTGGCCGACGCCGGCCAGCTTGGTGGCGACCTTGCTCGCGACCTCATTGGTGAACAGTTCGATTCGGGTTTCCATGGCGCTGTCCTTACTGAAGGAGACGTATACAAGGACGACCTGATGGGCGGCCCGGATGTGACGTCTCGTGACGCCCGTCACTTGGACTGTCCAAGTGGTTCCGCACACGCTTGCCGGGTCACAGACGCCTACCGTAATATTCCGACCGGAATAACCCGCAGCGACCAATCCGGTAGGAACGATGAACGCGAAGCTGTCCCCCCTGGCCTTGGTGGTGCTGGAGCTGCTGATCGAGCAGGACCTGCACCCCTATGAGATGCGCCAGTTGCTGCTAGCGAGGCGCCGGGACCTCCGGGTCAAGATCACCCCGGGGTCGCTCTACCGGACGGTCGAGAAGCTCGCCGAGGAAGGGCTGATCGAGGTGGTGGAGACCAGCCGGGCCGGCAAGCGGCCGGAACGGACCGTCTACACCCTCACCGACGACGGCCGGGACGCCTTCGCCGACCGGCTACGCGACATGCTCGTAAAGCCCGTGTACGAGTACCCGCAGTTCGCGACCGCGTTGACCTGTATGCACTCCCTCGACAAGAACGACGCCATCGCCAAGCTGGACCAGCGCCGGATGGAACTCGAGGCGCTGGTGGCCGCGCACGACGTGGTGATCGAGAACCTCACCAAACAGGACTTCCGACCCATTCACTGGATCGACGTCGAGTACGACCAGGCGATGCGCCGGGCCGAGCTGGCCTGGACCGCCCGCCTGATCGATGACCTCGCGTCCGGGCTCTTGGAGTGGACATGACATCACGTGGCTGCCAACCGCACCTAAGGGGAACGGGACGCGACCTGGCCACCGGTGGGTGCCGAACCGGATGGTGCCAGCCCAACGTGACCACAAGGGTCAATTCCGGGGAGGCGGAACCCTCATGACCAGGCAAGTCAACCCGTGGGCCGCGCTTTCCGCGCTGTGCCTCGGTTTCTTCATGATCCTGCTGGACTCGTCGATCGTGAACGTGGCCATTCCCAGCATGATCGGCTCGCTGAACGCCAGCCTGAACGAGATCTTCTGGGTCAACAGCGTCTACCTGCTGACGTTCGCGGTTCCCTTGCTGCTCACTGGAAGGCTCGGCGACCGGTTCGGGCCGCGCCGGCTGTACCTGATCGGGCTCGTCGTGTTCACGCTGGCCTCGTTGTGGTGCGGGCTCGCGGGCGACGCGACCACCCTGATCATCGCACGGGCGGTGCAGGGTCTGGGTGCGGCCGCGCTGACCCCGCAGTCGATGGCGTTCGTCACCGTGCTGTTCCCGCGTAACCGTGGTGCCGCAATGGGAATGTGGGCGGCGGTCGCCGGGGTGGCGACGTCGGCCGGCCCGCTGATCGGCGGCGTGCTGGTGGAAAGCCTTGGCTGGCAATGGATCTTCTTCGTGAACGTGCCCGTCGGCCTGGTGGCGCTGGGAATGGTGCTCACGCTCGTGCCGAACTACCAGCCGGGCAACAGCCACCGCTTCGACGTCCCGGGCATCATGCTCAGCTCGCTCGGCCTGCTCGCGGTCGTCTTCGGGGTGCAGAACGGCGAACAGTACGACTGGGGCACGGTCTTCGGTGGCGTCACGATCACCGAGATCATCGCGGCCGGTGTGCTGCTGCTCGTGGCGTTCGTGTGGTGGCAGGCGCGCAACCGCAACGAGCCGCTGCTGCCGCTGAGCCTGTTCAGCAGCCGGACCTTCTCGTTCGGCAACCTGGCCAACGTGTCCATCGGGTTCGCGATGACCTCGCTGATCGTGCCCTTCGTCATCTTCATGCAGTCGGTCCGCGGCCTCACGCCGGTCGAGGCGGGGCTGTTCGGCGCGCCGATGTCGTTGGTGTCCGGGCTGATGGGGCCGTTCGCCGGGCGGTTGT
>CBIMJO010000251.1:0-9404 GCA_966244135.1 uncultured Actinocrispum sp.
GCCAGCGGGTTGCCGTACCCGTTGGGGCCGTTGGGATCGTTGGGGTCGAACGCCTTGTCGTTGGCCAGCGCGTAGACCTCGCCGGTGTGCGCGTCCAGCACCACCGCCGACCCGCCCTTGGCGCCCGCCTTCGCCACGTAGTCGGTCAGCATCTGCTGGACCTCGTACTGGACGTCGGCGTCGATGGTCAGCTCGATGCTCGAGCCGTCCCTGGCCTGGCGCACGTCCCGTTCGGTGCCCGGGATCATCACGCCCTCGGCGCCCTCCTCGGTGTCGAACGTGATGCTGCCCGGCTCGCCGGCGAGCAGGGTGTCCTTGTCGTTCTCCATCCCGAACAGGCCGTGGATGTTGTGCTTGGACCGGTCCGGGTCGTCGTTGCGCCAGTTGGCGAAGCCCAGGATGTTGGACGCCAGCGAGCCGCCCGGGTACTCCCGCCGGGCGGTCGGCTCGGAGACGATCTCCTTGTACTTGTTGCGGATCTCGCGTTCCTGCGTGGGCAGCACGTCCCGGGCCAGCCAGGTGTAGCTCTCCCCGCGCATCTTGGCGACCAGGTCCTGCTCGTTGATCTTGTCGCCGAGCACGGACTTGATCTTCGCGGCGATCTCGGCGGTGCGGGCGTCGAAGTCGAACCGGCCCGCGTACTGCTTGCGCATCAGCTTCGGCGACCACCACAGCGTGCGGGTCTCCACGCTGAACGCCAGCTTCACCCCGTTGCGGTCGATGATGTCGCCGCGCTCGGCCGGGATCGGCTGGGTCTCCGCGCGCTGCTTGTCCGCCTTGGCCGACAGCGTGGACGCCTCGATCGCCTGTACCTGAACGAGTTTGAGCCCGGCCGCGACCAGGGCCGCCACCAGCACGAACCGGACGGTCAGGATGCGCAGCCGGGAGTTGTTGCCCGGCGGGCGTTTGCGCCGCGGCGGCTTGGGCGGGCGCCGGGCCTCCGGACGGCGCACAGGCTGGCGGACCGGCTTGCGCGCCGGGCGGCGCACGGGAGCCGGGCGCCGAGCCGGCCGGGGCGGCGGCTCGGCCCAGTCACGGGGCATCAGCCGCCGCCCTGCTGCTGGTCACCGGGCTGGGTCGGCGCGGCCTCGTCCAGCGGGGCGGGCGGCGGCACTTCCACGGACGCGCTCGCGGGCGGCGGCGCGCTCGGCACCACCGGCTTCGGGTCGCCGACCACGGTCACCTTGCCGTCCGGCCCGACCACCAGCCGGGACGGGTCGCCGGCCGGGACCATGCCCAGCTTGCGGGCGGCTTCGGCGAGCGAGGACGCGGACTCCATGCCCGCTACCTCTCGTTGCAGCACCTCGGCCCGCTCGGACTGCTCGGTGACCGCCTTCTTGGCCTGGTCCAGCCGGTACGAGTCGGCGATGGCCTGGGTGGACAGCCACAGCGTGGTGATCACGCCGACCACCAGCAGGCCCATCACGAGCATCACGAACGACGCGCGCGAGGCCGTGCCACGCTCCGGCCGCGGCCCCTTCGTCCGGGGCGCGCGGCGGACCGGCTCCCCGACCGAACGGCCTTCCCGCTGCGCACGACGTGCATACGCGCGCTCGGCCGCGGCTGTCCGCGGACGACGCTCGGTGCGCGGCGGGGCCTCGGTGGTCTCCGTCGTGTTGGTCTTCTCCGGCGCCGCCGTGCTCTTCGCCGCCGCGGCAGCGGCGGCCTTCCTGCGGGTCGAACGGCCACGCGAGGACGATCCGCCCACCCTTGCCGGTGCGGTCATGACGCCTCCCTGATCCGTTCGGCCGCGCGGAGCCGGACCGATGCGGCCCGCGGGTTGTGCTCGTTCTCCGTCTCGTCCGCCTGCTCGGCTCCCCTGGTGAGCAGGCGGATCTCCGGGCCGTGCCCGGGCAGTTCCACCGGCAGGCCCTCGGGCGTGCGGGACTTGGCCAGCTCCGCGAACGCCTGCTTGACCAGCCGGTCCTCCAGCGACTGGTAGGACTCGACCACGATCCGGCCGCCCACCCTGAGGGCCTTCAGCGCGGCCGGGATGGCTCGTTTGAGCACGTCCAGCTCGCCGTTGACCTCGATGCGCAGCGCCTGGAAGGTGCGCTTGGCCGGGTGCCCGCCGGTGCGCCGGCTGGCCGCCGGGACCGCGTTGTAGAGCAGCTCGACCAGCCGCGCGCTGGTGTCGAACGGCTCCTTGGCGCGTGCGTTGACCACCGCCTTGGCGATCTTCCCGGCGAACCGCTCCTCGCCGTACTCACGCAGGATCCGGGCCAGGTCACCGGCCTCGTACGTGTTGAGCACATCGGCGGCCGTGATCCCCTTGGTCTGGTCCATCCGCATGTCCAGCGGGGCGTCCTGGGCGTAGGCGAAGCCGCGGCCGGCCTCGTCCAGCTGCATCGAGGACACGCCGAGGTCGAACAGGATCCCGTCCACTTCGGACAGCCCGAGCTCGGCCAGGACCTGGGGCATCTCGTCGTAGACCGCGTGCACCAGGTGGATCCGGCCGGCGAACCGGGCAAGCCGCTCGCCGGAGAGCTTCAGGGCGTTCGGGTCACGGTCCAGGCCGACCAGGGTGAGCCGTGGGTGCGCCTCGAGCAGGGCGTTCGCATGACCGCCGAGGCCGAGGGTGGCGTCGACCAGCACGGCGGGCCTGTTCTCCAGGGCGGGGGCCAGCAACGCCAGGACGCGCTCCAGCAGCACTGGAACGTGCCTCTCGCGCGCCATGGTCCCCAACCCCTCTCGCGATACCGCCCGGCTAGAACGAGGAATGCCGTCAGGTCCCAGCCCGGGGTCACGAACCTGGCGCCGGGGAAGGTGCGTCAGGGCCGATACCGGGCCGAGGCCTCACGGCATCCGGATCTAGAAGAATCCGGGCAGTACCTCCTCCCGCGCCTGCGAGTAGCTGTCCTCGTGCTGGTCCAGATATGCCTGCCAGGCCTGGGCGGGTGATCGCGCCGATCACCACGCACTCCTTGGTGAGCCCGGCGTACTTCCGGAGCTCAGGCGCGACCGCGATCCGCCCCTGCCCATCGGGCCGCTGCTCGTCGGTTCCGGCGAACAGGTACCGCTGGTAGGCGCGCACCGCCTCGTTCGTCAGCGGGGCGGCGGCGACCTTGCGGGCCATATCCTCGAACTCGGCACGGGGGAAGACGTAGAGGCAGTGATCCTGACCCTTCGTGACCATCAGGCCCCCCGCGAGCGCGTCGCGGAACTTGGCCGGCAGCGTCAGCCTCCCCTTGTCGTCCAGCTTGGGGGTGTGGGTACCGAGGAACACCGGCTGCCACCTCCCCACCGACCCTGGTGGACCGGCCATGAGGCACCCGTCTGCCCCACTTGCGGCCACAGTACCCCACTTTTCACCACAGTCAACGCGGAACCAGCCGCGTTCGCCCGGTCGATTGACGCGTTTCCGCAGGTAACCGCGATGGACCGCAGGTGGGGGACGGTGGGGCGGGTTCCCGCCGCGGGTGAGGCCGAAGGACTGTTCAGAAGGTGTTCAGTTGTCCACAATGGCCGCTCGACCGGCACCGCGGCGGCCCTGTGGCGGGGCGGTGGGTGGTTGTGGGGGACCGGGGAGAACCGTCCGACCGGCGTACCCCGCACGGGTCGGTGACGGACCGTGACGACGGATCTCCGGGAGCGACGAGAACTTCACAGAGTCACCGTGGCATGTGAAGGGAGCGCTCTCCGCCGAGCGGTCCGACTGGCCCGGTCGCGCCGGTGAGTGATCCAACAGCGACATCCGGCCCGGCGGCCGCGTCTTAGGGTCGGCCTCTATGCCACGCGGTGGAGAACCTGAGCTTCTCGTCCTTCGGGGCGGGTTCGGGCAGCAGCCTGGCCACCCGCATGCCCAGCACCCAGCCGAGCAGGCCGAGGCTGAGGAACGCCATCATCATCACGAAGTAGAGCGCCCCGTCGACCTTCACCGGGTAGTCGTTGGCGACCACCTCCACCGAACGGCGGGTCTTCTGGCGTTCCAGCACGTAGACCATGTCCGAGAGGGTGTGCGTCGAACGGACGGTCACCGTCACGGCTGTCGATTCGCCCGGCCATTGAACCTGTGCGGAGCATCGCGACGTAAGCCACATGTAGAGGGCGTCACTGGTGCAGGACTCGATCTGCGCGGTGGCGCCGCGGCGGACTTCCGGAGGCGAGTCGACGGTGAGGCCCATCTTCTCCGTGACGGAGATGAACGCCCAGATCCCGAGCAGGGTGAGCACCGCGGTCAGCACGACGGAAGGCCAAATGTGCACACGTCGGGACATGGGGCTGAGAGTAAATCACCGAACCGCGGGCAACCGGACCGTCACTCAGGCGTCCCGATTGTCATGGCGGGAACCCGGACCCGTCCGGCGGTGTCAAAGGTGACCAGGAGTCCCCGGGTGTCCGGGCACGTCAAGTCGGCGGAACTGTCCTGCGCGACCGGCGTGTCTTGCCGGATACTTGGCTGGAAGCCCGGAGCACTTCGCCCCGGTTTGACACCGCACGTGTCAAGCTGTGCCGCCGCGCCCGTTCACCCATTCGGGAGCCGGCATCGCATCGGTGGGATCTGGGTGGGTACCACCGAGGAGTTTCAGGAGGTCGAGTGACGTCGTCTACCCCGTCCGCCGCGATACCTGGCCACCCGTACGGGGGCAACGGCGCAGGATCCGACCCCTACGCGGCCCTGCGCGCGGCGGAGTCCACACCCGGTATCCCGTCGGTGTCCGCACCCACCGTGGCCGTCCGCCCAGGTGAGCCCGCTCCGGTGCCCTCGCCGGCGCCGCGGGCGGTGAACCCGCTGGACGAGGTGCACAGCACCGCCCAGCGCATCGCGGCGAACGTCGAGCGCGTGCTGGTGGGCAAGCCCGAGGTCGTCCGGATCGCGCTGGTCACCCTGCTCGCGGAGGGCCACCTGCTGGTCGAGGACGTGCCCGGCGTCGGCAAGACCTCGCTGGCCAAGGCGCTGGCCCGGTCGATCGACTGCACGGTCAGCCGCCTGCAGTTCACCCCCGACCTGCTGCCCAGCGACGTGACCGGCGTGTCCGTGTTCAACCGCCAGACCACCGGGTTCGAGTTCCGGCCGGGGCCGGTTTTCGCCAACATCGTGGTCGGCGACGAGATCAACCGCGCCTCGCCGAAGACCCAGTCCGCGCTGCTGGAGTGCATGGAAGAGCACCAGGTCACCGTGGACGGCAAGACCTACCGGCTGGAGTCGCCGTTCATGGTGATCGCGACCCAGAACCCGATCGAGATGGAGGGCACCTACGCCCTGCCGGAGGCGCAGCGCGACCGGTTCACCGCGCGCGTGTCGATCGGCTACCCGGACCCGGCCGCCGAACTGGCCATGGTCGACGAGCACGCGGGCACCGACCCGCTGGCGTCGCTGCAGCCGGTGTCGGACGCTGAGTCGGTGCGCACCCTGATCGAGGCGGTCCGCGGCGTGCACATGGCCTCTGAGATCCGCCGGTACGCGGTCGAACTGGTGTCGGCGACCCGGCGGCTGCCGGAGATCCGCCTCGGCGCCTCTCCCCGCTCGACGCTGCACCTCGTGCGCGCCGCGCGGGCCCAGGCCGCCCTGGCCGGGCGTGACTTCGTCGTCCCGGACGACATCCACGCCGTGGCCGTGTGGGTCCTGGCGCACCGCCTGGTGCTCACCGCCGAGGCGCAGGCCGCCCGCCGGTCCCCCGCGGACATGATCCGCGGTCTCCTCCAGCGCGTGCCCGTTCCCCAGGGCACCGAACCCGTCTCGCCCTGGGCGGACGGACGCGGAAGCAGGTAGCGGTCGATGGGCGGGCCACTGGCTGGAATGACGACCCGCGGCCGGTGCCTGCTGGCGGCCGGCCTGGCCGCGGCCCTGTGCTCGGCCGTGCTGAACGAGCGCGACCTGCTGCGGGTGTCGGTGTTCGTGATCGCGATGCCGGTGCTGGTGTGCGTGCTCACCGGCCGGTCGCGGATCGGCCTGCACACCGAGCGGCACGTCAGCCCCGCGCGCACGCCGGTGGGCGGGCGCGCCGAGGTGTCGCTGAACGTGTGGAGCACCGGCCGGCTGCCGACCGGCGGCCTGCTGCTGCAGGACGGCGTGCCCTACACGCTGGGCGGGCGGCCCCGGTTCGTGATCGAGCACCTGCCCCGCAACAACGGCATCCAGCTGCGGTACAACGTCGACCCGTCGATGCGCGGCATCCACCACCTCGGGCCGTTGCGGGCCAAGGTCACCGACCCGTTCGGCCTGGCCGAGTTCGACCGTGAGCTCGCCGGGGTGACCCGCCTGGTCGTCGTGCCGCGCGCCGTCCCGCTGATCGGCCTGCCCGGCGGGTCCGGCCTGGGCGCCGGCGACGACGGCTCGGTCCGGCTGCACTCCGGCCAGGGCGAGGACGACGCGGTCGTGCGGCCCTACCGGCAGGGCGATGACCTGCGGAAGGTGCACTGGCGGTCGACCGCGCACCGGGACGAGATGATGGTGCGGGTCGAGGAGCGCCCCTGGAAGGGCGGCACCACGATCCTGCTGGACCACCGCGAGTCCGCGCACAAGGGCAGCGGCCCGACCGCGAGCCTGGAGTGGGCGGTGTCGATGGCCGCGAGCGTGGCCATCCACCTGCACCGGCACGGCCACCACATCCGCCTGGTCACCGAGAACGGCCGGGCGATCGCCCCGGACGCCGGCGACGGCGTGCACAGCGACTACGTGCTGCGGGACTCGCTGGCCGCCTTGCAGGCCACCCCCCAGCGCGACATCGCGCTGGCCGGCGACCCCGGGCACGGCCAGGAGCTGATCGCCGTGCTCGGCGCGATCGACCCCGACTCGGTGGAGCAGCTGATCCGCTACCGGCCGCGGTCCGGCCGCAGCCTGGCGATCCTGCTGGACACCCGGTCATGGGCGGCCAAGGACGACGCGGGAACCGATCCGGAACAAGCCGAGTCCCTGCTGCAGGGCGCCGGGTGGAGCACGATCGTGGCCCGCCCGGAGATGCCCATGCCGCAGGTGTGGACGAACCTGTGCCGCGTGAGTGCGAACCGCGGCGCGATGCATGCGGGGGGTTGGGCCTGATGACGACTTCGGCGAGACCTGCGGCGGACCAGTGGTCGAACACGGTCACCCCTGTGTTCGCGGCGATCACGACCCTGTGCGCGGCAACCGCGTTGTCCGGGGTGATCGACGGCAGTGTGTGGCTCGGCCACGTCGCCGTCGCGATCATCGTGGTGACCGGTGCCGGGATCGGGTTGCGGGCGTTGCGCGTGCCGATCCTGCTGATCGGGTTGTGCCAGCTGCTGGCGCTGGCGTTCCTGGTGACCGCGTTGTTCACCACGGAGGGCGTGCTCGGGTTCATCCCCGGGCCCAAGGCCATCGACCAGTTGGGTGACGTGCTCAGAGGCGCGGTCACGGTGATCCAGACCGGGGTGCCCCCGGTCGAGCCGACGACGCCGATCCTCTGCCTGGTAGTGATCGCCATCGGTTTGGTAGCAGTGCTAGTGGACGCGTTGGCTGTGGCCGCGGGCACGCCTGCTGCCAGTGGTCTCGTGCTGCTGTGTGTGTACGCGGTGCCCGCGTCGTTGGCCGACGAGATGCTGCCGTGGTGGTCGTTCGTTCTCGGCGCTGGGTCGTACGCGTTGCTGCTGTGGGTCGACGGCACACACCGTCATCAGGTGTGGCGTGGGCGTTCTTCGCGGACCACGGGTCTGGCCATTGGTGCGCCGACAGTGCTTGTGGCTGCGGCGGTGCTGTTGTCCCTGCTGACCGGTGAGACCGTGACCGCGATCGGCACGGTCGGCCAGCTGCCTGGCAACGCCGGCACGGGTTCGACCACCGGTGGCTATCAGATCAAGCCGTTCACCAAGCTGCGCGGGATGCTGAACCAGAAGGGCAACCAGGAGATGTTCCGCGTCCGCGGACTCACCGAGGACCACCGCTACCTGCGGGCGGTCACCCTGAAGGTGTACAACGCCAACGACGGCTGGAGCATCACCCCGACCATGCCGCCCGGCACGCCGCTGGCGGGTGACCTGCCGCTGGAGCCGGGGCGGACGGCGGACGGCCCGCCGACCCGGATCGAGGTCGAGCCGGTCAACTCCGAGGACAACTGGGCGCCGGTGTACGGCTCGCCGCGCCGGGTCGAGGGTGTCCCCGGCGACGTCCGGTACGACGAGTTCACCGGTTCGGTGTACGTCAAGCGGGCCCGCAAGCTGCCGAAGTACGTCGAGTGGGCCGACCTGGCCCGGCCGACCTATGACCAGCTGGAGGCGGCCACCCCGGCCGACGGCGGCTCGGTCCAGGCGGACTACCTGAACCTGCCGCCGCTGGACCCGCGGATCACCGGCCTGGCCCGGCAGCTGACCCAGGGCAAGACCAAGCAGTGGGACAAGATCAACGCGCTGCTGAAGTACTTCTCGCCGGACAACGGGTTCGTGTACAAGACCGAGACCGCGCAGGCGAGTGACAGCGACGCTCTGTCGGACTTCCTGTTCAACGGCAAGGCCGGCTACTGCGAGCAGTACGCGTCGGCCATGGCGGTGCTGGTGCGGGCCGCCGGCATCCCGGCGCGGGTGGCGATCGGCTACACCTCCGGGTTCCAGATGAGCGACTACCGCTCGATCACCACCCAGGACGCGCACGCGTGGGTCGAGGTGTTCTTCCCGCAGTTCGGGTGGGTGACCGTCGACCCGACGCCGCTGTCCGACGGCCGCGGCGAGACCCCGCCGTACATGAGCCCCCAGTCGTCGAGCCCGGGCCGGCTGCCCGACGGCGGCGAGTCGTCGGCGGCCCAGCCACCGGCGTCGAGCAGCGCGAGCGCCTCGACCGGGCCGGACAAGGAAGCGGGCCTGAACAACGGCGGCGAGATCCCGACCGAGCAGAAGAGCTACCTCGGCCTGTTCGTCACCGCGGGCATCGCCGGAGTGGCATTGCTGCTGACGCTGCTGGTGTTGTTCTGGCGAAGGAAACGCTGGGCCGGCACGGTGGCGTTGGTGGCGGCCTTCGTGTGGGTGGCCGCGGTGATGGCGGCGGTGGGCCTGTACAGCTGGTGGATCGCCATACCGCTGGGCATCATCCTGCTCGCGGGCTTCCCGGCGTTCATCCGGATGTGGCGCAGACGGGAGCGGCTGCACACCGTCAACGAACGGTCGATGAGCGCGGCGGAAGCGGCGTGGCAGGAACTGCTCGCCGAGTCCTGGGACAGGGGAGCGACCATCCCGGACACCGACACGGTCCGGATGACCGCGAGGCGCCTGGTGCGGGAGCACAGCCTGGACGAAGAGGGCATGGAAGGCCTGCGCACCGTCGTGGGCGTGATCGAGCGAAGCTGGTACGGCTCAACCCAGGAAGCCGACCCAGCCCTCCCCGCCGCGGTGAACAACGTCCGGGCGAGCATGCGCCGCAACGCCCCCCTTGCGCTGCGCGCCAAGCTGATGCCCAAATCCATCCTCAAACCCCGCCGCCGCCGAACCTCCCTCTCAGACGACGAACAAGACAACTG
>CBIMJO010000252.1:0-9396 GCA_966244135.1 uncultured Actinocrispum sp.
ACCGAGAAAGCTCCGTCGCCAGTTTATGTACCACCTTTGAGGAACGCAGCACTAGTCGGTGGCTGGGGCGCCGCCACCCCGCACAAAATCGAACCGCGATGAGGCTCACCAGGCGCCGCGTGGGTGCCTGGGAGGCGCCGTGTCGTGTCGGACGAACGTGAGACATATCCCGGACCAACGTGAAACACGGGATGCCGGAACGTGGAACACGCGGGAGGACTGTGGGACACGCGGGTCGGCGTGTCTCACGTTGGTCCGGGCCATGTGTCACGTTCGTCGGGGTGGGGGTGGGGTGAGGTTGGCGGTTTGGATGAGGGCGTGGTGGCCGGAGGTGCGCCAGTCGGGTTCGAGGTCTTGGAGGGTGGCCGGGGTGAGGCCGAGGACGACCTCGGACTTCAGGGTGCGCAGGGCGGCGATGGGGCCGGGGAGGTAGGCGACGGCGTCCTGGAAGGAGCCGGTGGGGTCCCAGTCGCGGTCGCCGACGAGGCGGCGGTAGTTGAGGTCGCCCTTGACGATGGTGAGGCCGGTGGCGAACTGGGCGGCGAGGTCGGCGGGCATGTCCGCAAAGGACAGTGGGGCAGCGTGGAAGGGGTGGGTGCGTAGGGACAGTCTGCCTTCGGTGGCGGCGTGGTGGAGGCGGTCGCCGGTTGTGCCGGGGAGTTGTTGGAGGCGGCGCAGGCAGTCGCCGACGTCGGTGAAGGTGGCGTCCGATGTGAAGTATGGGTAGGGCTTGACGTGGAGGACGACGTCGTTGGCCAGTCCCGCCTCCAGCAGGTGGTCCGCGAGGATGAGGTCGGACAGGAGTTCGCGGCCCGCGTTGTCCAGGACGAACGTCACCCGGAGGGGTGCGTGGTCGAGGAGGAAACGGTGGAGGGCCGCGCTGTCGTCGGCGAGGAGTGGTGGGTGGGCGGTGTCGGCGCGGCCGGCGATCAGTTGGAAGCCGAGGTCGGCTTTGTTGCCGTAGAGGGCTGCCGCGAGCGCGGTGTCGAACGTGGCCTCGGTGATCCAGGCGAAGTCGTTGTCCAGGGCGGGATCCCGCAGCTCGGCGGTCTTGAACGGGCCGAACAGGTCGACGCCCGTGGTGAAGTAGTCCACCGCGTCGAGCAGGCACCGGTAGAAGTAGCTCTCGGCCCACAGGAACGGCGTCGCGGACCACGGCGTTCCGAAGTGGCCACGGTCCCAGTCCAGCCACAGTGGCCGGTCGGCCCAGTGCTCTGGTGGGGGCGGGATTACGCCGTTCAGGGTGGAGTCGAGCAACTCCGTCACCGCGGAGCGTTGCGCCGGGCCGTACGGATGGGTGTCGAGCAGCCGCCGGACGAGTTCCGGATGGCGTTCGTGGAACACCTGCCAGGGGAACGACCCCTCGGCCCCGAGGGTGAAGACCGGCGGCTCAGATGACATACCGGCTACCGTAGTTGTTCATCCGCGTGTCACCGAAACCGGGTTCTACCTGGGGTTATACTGGTATGCAGACGCTGACATCGGGGAGCTTGAGATGGGCAGCCGATCCTTCAACCCGACCTCCCTCTACCGGATGACCGGCGGCCGTGACCTGTCCGACTACGTGGTCGCCGCCGGCTTCGACACCGACACCACGGTCCACCTCGATGGCATCGCCGGGCGCCTGGTCACCGGCGCGCTGCGATCCGACCGTCCAAAGTGGGCAGACCAGGTCACCTCGCTCACCGGCGGCCCGGCCGAGCTGCCCGGCGTGCACCCGTTCGCGGTTCTGTTGGTGCCACTGGATTCCTGGACGTATGCGCTGACGTGGGGTTCGGGGCACCTGCTGCTCGAGGACGAGTTCGTCGAGCAGGGTTTCGGGCTGCTGTTCGGGATCCGGCGGCTCAACTCCGAACGTCTTGGCCTGGTTGCGAGTGCGGCCCTGGACGCGTCGGCGCGCACGACGCAGACCTCTTATCCCGGCGGCAGCGACCTTTCCGGGTTCCGCCTCGAACCGTACGGCGAACTCGTCACGCGGATGGCCGGCTCAGCCGACCTGCACGGGCTGACCTACGGCAAGTCGTACCGGATCAAGGTCGGCGACGCGCTCTGGGCGCCGTTCCCGACCACCGCAAGGGAACTGCTCGCGGACCTGCGCGCGGTCGGCGCGGTGGTGGACCAGCCGGACGAGCACTCGGCGCTGCGGTTCGTCGCACAGGTGCGCCGACTGACCTCGGCCGAACCGCACCTGCCCGAGCTGAACAGGAGGCTCGCCGAGGCGCTCGGCGGCGACGACCACCACGGGCCGCTGGGCCTGGCGTGGCCGACCGAGATGGTGAACGAGGTCGAGCAGGCCGGCGAGTTCAAGATCAAGGGCCTGGGCGCGGCCGCCGAGATCGACGGCTCCATCGAGCTCGCCGACTTCACCGACCGCTTCGCCGAGATCCCGGTGGACGAGCGGATCGACGTGCTGCGCAAGGCAAAGGTGTCGGCGGGGGAGGAGACCGCGCGCGGAGTCGTTGCGGCCAAGTGGTTCGCGTTCGAGACCAGCATCGACCACGTCCGATACTGTTACCTGCAGGGCAAGTGGTTCAAGATCGGCGAGAACTACGTCGGCCAGATCCACGACCAGGTCGCCGCCCTGCTGGCCCGGCGCGCGAACCTGACCTTCCCGGTCTGGCGGCCGACCCGCCAGTCCGACGACGAACACAAGTTCTGCCAGCAGATCGCCGCCCAGCCGGGATATCTCTGCCTGGACAAGAACTTCGCGACCACACCCCTGCACCCCCGCTTCGAGCTCTGCGACGTCCTCGGCCCGGACGACGAACTGGTGCACGTCAAATGGCTCGGCCGCGCCCAAGCCGCGAGCCACCTGTTCATCCAGGCCCAGGTGTCCGCGGACGCCCTGCGCGACGAACCGGAGGCGATGCTCCAGCTCGTCGGCAAGATCCGCGCAGCCGACCCCGATCGCACCCTCACCGACGTCCCGGACACCGTCGTCCTCGCGGGCGCCGGCCGGCCATGGAACGTCGCCAACCTGTTCACCCTGTCCCAAATAGCCCTGCTCCGCCTCGACCGAACCCTGCGCGGCCAGCGAATGACCCTCAAGTTCGCCGACATCCCGTTCGTCCCCAAGCGAAAGCCGATCCGCCGAGCGGCCTGAAGTCAATCGGCGAAGCTGCCGTAAGGGCGGGCGTGGGTGCGTTTGCGGACTTCTTCGAAGTGTTTGTGGACGGCGGTGGCGGCGGCGAGGGGGTCGCGGAGGATGAGGGCGTCGAGGATGGGTTGGTGGCGGTCGGCGGTGCTGGCGGCGGTGGGGAGGTCGCAGCCGAGCTCGGACTCGGCGGCGCGGTAGACCTCCCAGAACAGACCGGTCAGCTCGCGGGCGAGGTCGAAGCCGGCCTCGGCGCTGATCAGGTCGTGGAACTCGCGGTCGGCCGCCACGCTGTCCGGGCCCTCGACGCGCATCCGGGCCACGCACTTCTCCAGCCGGGGGATCAGCTGGGGGCCGTGCTGCTCGGCCACCCGGCGGGTCAGCTCGGTCTCGATGATCTCGCGGACCTCCAGCAGATCCCGCAGCCGGCTGAGGTCGCCGCGCGTGCGGGTCCGGAACAGCAGCCATGTCCGCAGGGCGGCCGATCCCGCGCTGCCCACGAAAGTGCCGTAGCCGTGCCGGATCTCGACGATGCCCAGCGCCTGCAGCGCCTTGATCGCCTCGCGCACCGAGTTGCGGCTGACCCCGATGTCCTCCATCAGGCTCAGCTCGGTCGGCATCGGCGCCCCGGGCGGCAGCTCCCGCTCGATGATCAGGTCGATGATCCGTTGGGTGATCTCTTCGCTCCGCTGCGGGCGCGCCAACACAGTCTCCCCAGGCTCCGAGGGCGTTGTGACCAGACATCCTACGTCATACCTTTGCGGGTTCCCTGTTGTGAACACCCCCTTGACCCGTCTTGGCCGTGCCCCTAAAGTTCGCCGCAAGTCATAGGACGTCCCACGTCCCACACCCAGGGTGGCAAAGGAGCCGAGCGATGTCCCTCAGCCGGCGTGACATGCTGCGTTTCACCGGTCTGGCGGGTGCCGCGACCGCGTTCTCGGCCGGCCTGGGTGCGTGCGGGGCCGGACCGGCGTCCACGAACAAGACCGCGTCGGCGGACTCGATCACCGCGGTGCTCGGCTACGGCAACAACCAGACGTGGGACCCCCTGCAGACCGCCTCCGCCTTCGCGATGGCCGGGATCCTGCACGCCTACGAGTCCCTCGTGGAGGGTGACCCGATCACGCGCGAACCGTTCCCCGGCCTGGCCAAGGCCCTGCCGACGGACCTTACCGCGACCACGCTGAAGTTCGAGCTGCGGGACGGTGCGAAGTGGCATGACGGACAGCCGGTCACGGCCGATGACGTTGTGTTCACCTACGCCCGCGCATTGAGCACCACGGAGAACGTGCTGGTGCACAGCTTCTTCGACCACTGGCTGAAGGAAGTCCGCAAGCTGGATGAGAAGTCTGTCGAGTTCGTCCTGAAAGCCCCGTTCCCGTATGCGCTGCAACGGATCCAGACCTGCAAGATCGTCCCGAAGCACGTGTTCGACGGCAAGTGGGCGGACGCGGTGGCCGGCAAGGTGGTCGGTTCCGGGCCGTACAAGGTCACCGAGCAGGCCCCGTTGAGCCACACCAGCTTCGAGCGGTTCGATGACTACAACGGTCCGCGACCGGCCGCTTACCAGAAGATGCTGTGGAAGTCCATTGTGGATGCCGCGCCCCGGGTCGCGGCCATCTCCGGTGCGAAGCCGGAGGCTCAGATCGTCGAGAACATTCCCCCGGCGAATGCCGACCAGCTGCGCAAAGCCGGTCGCACGGTGGAGTTCGCCGACGGCGGCAACAACCTGTTCCTGCTGTTCAACACCGCGCACGCGCCGTTCGGCGACAAGCTGGTCCGCCAGGCCCTGCACTACGCGATCGACGGCCGCAAGATGGTCGACGTCGGGCTGAAGGGCGCGGGCACCCCGGCGACCTCGTTCATCAACCCGAAGTTGCCATCGTCACAGCCCGCGGCCAACAGCTTCGGCTACGATCCCGCCAAGGCCAAGGAGTTGCTGCGGCAGGCTGGGGTCTCGGGGCTGAAGGTGACACTGTCCACAACGAACACCTCGCTGGTGGCCGACTGCGTGAAGGTGATCAAGGAGGGGTGGGACGCCATCGGCGTGGAGACCACTTTGGACTCGCAGGACACCAAGGCGCTGTTCTCCAAGCTGGACGCGGGCAACGACTTCCAGGTGGTGGCCACCACCAACAACCCGATGCAGTTCGGCAACGACCCGGACCTGCTGGTGCGCTACTACTACGCCGGGACCTCGACCCTGATGACCAAGTACGCCCGCTGGACGAACGCGGACGCGCAGGCCCTGCTGCAGCTGCAGGACAAGGCCGCGCTGGAGACCGACGAGGCCAGGCGCAAGGAGCTGACCAAGCAGCTGCTGGACCTGATCTCGGAGCAGGCCGTGATCTACCCGGTGGTGTTCACCCAGCTGGGCACGGCGTGGGACGCGAAGGCCGTCAGCGGTGTGCGCGCACAGGGCTATCCCGGCATCTACCTCAACCAGGCCAAGCCGGTCTGACGCGATGGCCGTCGTCGTGCGGATGCTGCTCGGCCGCGTCCTCGCCCTGATCCCGCTGCTGCTGGGCGTGATCCTGTTCGTGTTCGTGATCATGCGGTTCTCCCCGGTGGACCCGGCGCTGGCCGCGTTCGACGGCGCGAACGCGACGGCCGAGCAACTGGCCCGGTTCCGTGCGGAGAACGGGCTCAACGACCCGCTTCCCCTGCAGTACGTGCACTTCGTGTGGCATCTCGTGCAGGGTGACTTCGGCACGAGCGTGATCACCAAACAGTCGGTCGGTGCGACGATCGCGACCGCGCTGCCGTTGACCATCCAGCTCACGGTGCTGGGCCTGGCGATCGCGATCGTGATCTCGCTGGTGCTCGGCGTGACCTCGGCGCTGTTCCGGGATCGCTGGCCGGATCAGCTGATCCGGATCGTCACGCTCGCCGGCGTTGCGGCGCCGGCGTTCTGGGTGGCGTTGCTGCTGGTCCAGTGGCTCGCGGTCGGTCAGGGGATCTTCCCGACCAGTGGGTATGTCAGCATGAACGACTCGTTCGGCGGCTGGCTCAACTCGATGACCCTGCCCGCGGTGTCGTTGGCGCTTCCCGTCGCGGCGCAACTGACCCGGATCATCCGGACGTCGATGGTCGAGGAGCTCGACAAGGACTACGTGCGGACCGCGCGTGGCGGCGGGCTGCCGCCGGTGGTCGTGGTGGGGCGCAACGTGTTGCGCAACGCGCTGGTGAACCCGTTGACCGTGCTGGGGTTGCGGGTCGGGTATCTCCTTGGCGGCGCGGTGGTGATCGAGACGATGTTCGCGCTGCCCGGCATGGGGCAGAACATGATCCAGGCGGTGCTCGACGGCGATGTGTCCAAAGTGCAGGGTTTCGTGATCACCATCGCGGTCGGGTTCGTGCTGGTGAACCTGATCGTGGACGTGCTCTACCTGATCGCCAGCCCGCGGCTGCGGAGCCACTCATGATGCGCCCGGGTCTGACGAGACGCCTGTCCCGGCCGGGAATCCGGCTCACCCGGCTGAACCTCGCGTCCTGGATCGCGGCCGGCCTGCTGGCGATCCTGGTGCTGACGGCGATCTTCGGGCCGCTGATCGCCACGCACAACCCGGACGCGTTGAGCACCGACACCGGCGGCCCGAGCGGCGCGCACTGGTTCGGCACGGACCAGTCGGGCCGGGACATCTTCTCCCGCCTGGTGTACGGCAGCCGGTGGTCGCTCGCGATCGGGCTCGGTGCGACGCTGCTGGCGCTGCTGACCGGAGCGTTGATCGGCGCGCTGGCAGCGACCGCGCGCCGGTGGGCGGACTCGGTCGTCATGCGGATCCTGGACGTCGTCATGGCGTTCCCGGGCATCGCGCTGGCGGCCGTGCTGGTCGCGGTGTTCGGCCGCGGGATCCTCGTGCTGATCCTGGCGATCGGGTTCCTGAACATGCCCTCGGTGGCCCGGGTGGTCCGGGCCAATGTGCTCGCCCAGTACAGCGAGGACTACGTGGCCGCGGAACGGATCATCGGTGCCAAGCGGTGGTTCATCCTGGTCAAGCATGTCGCGGTGAACTGTGCGGCGCCGGTGCTGGTGTTCTGCACGGTGATGGTCGCCGACGCGATCGTGTTCGAGGCCTCGCTGTCGTTCATCGGCGCGGGCATCCAGCCGCCCAACCCGTCCTGGGGGTCGGTGTTGGCCGATGGCAAGGACATGGTGCTGCTCGGCGGCTGGTGGGCCACGGTGTTCCCCGGCCTGCTCATTCTCATCACCGTGCTGGCGCTGAACGTGTTGTCGGAGGGCATCTCCGACGCGTGGGCGGCGCCGTCGGCCCGCAGTGCCCAGGCGGGCGCGGCGGCGAAGGCCGTGGCCGCCGAGGAGGCGGCCGAGAACACCGGCCCGGTGCTGCCGATCGCCGGTCTGCGTGAGGCCGGGGAACGGCTCAGCCGCACCGCCCGCGACCTCGACGGGCATCCGGCAGTGCTCGAAGTGGACGGTCTGACGATCGCGTTCCCGGAGCGGCACAACGGGGTCAACGTGGTGCAGGACGTGTCGTTCACCGTGCGATCCGGTGAGGTGCTCGGCCTGATCGGCGAGTCCGGCTGCGGCAAGACGCTGACCTCGTTGTCCATCATGGGGTTGCAGCCCCGGACCGCTCATGTGTCCGGGCAGATCCGGTTCGAGGGCCGGGATCTGCTGGCGTTGCGGCCGGGTGAGTTGCGCAAACACCTGGGTACCGATATCTCGATGATCTACCAGGACGCGCTCAGCTCGCTCAACCCGGCGATGACCATCCGCGCGCAGCTCAAGCAGTTCACCCGCCGGGGCGGTACCCGCGAACCCCAGGAACTCCTCGAGCTGGTGGGCCTTGATCCACAAAGGACGCTCCGGTCGTACCCGCACGAGCTGTCCGGCGGGCAGCGGCAACGGGTGCTGATCGCGATGGCATTGTCCCGCAGCCCCAAGCTGATCGTCGCGGACGAGCCGACCACGGCTTTGGACGTCACGGTCCAGGCCCAGGTCATGCGGCTGCTGCTGCGGCTGAAGGATGAATTGGGGTTCGCGCTGATCCTGGTGTCGCACGATCTCGCGCTGGTGTCCGAAGTGGCCGATCGGGTCGTGGTGATGTACGGCGGTCAGGTGGCTGAAGTCGGCGCGACCGCGCAGATCGTCGGGTCGCCGCAGCACCACTACACGCGGGGCCTGCTCGGCGCGGTGTTGTCGTTGGAGGAGAACCAGGGCGCGCTCACCCAGATCAAGGGTGTTGTGCCTGCCCCAGCGGACTTCCCGGCCGGCTGCCGGTTCGCCGACCGGTGTCCGGCCGCGCGGGCGTTGTGCCGGACTGAACCTCCGGTGCGGACCGGCGACACGTTGACCCACATGATCGCCTGTCACTTCCCGGCCGACCGCGAGCTGATCGGGGTGAGCCGTGAACCTGCTTGAGCTAGATGGTGTCCATGTGGTGCACCGGATCCGGTCCGCGCGGCTGTTCGGCCACGACAACGTCTATGCCCTCACCGACGCGAGCCTGGTGATCAACTCCGGCGAGACTATCGGTGTGGTGGGGGAGTCGGGGTGCGGTAAGTCCACTTTGGCCAAGGTGATCGTCGGGCTGCAACGGCCCACCGCGGGAACGGTTCGCTACCAAGGGCGGTCATTGTGGGAGATGACCGCCGAGGAGCGCGCTCGCGACTTCGGATCGAATGTCGGGATGGTGTTCCAGGACCCGTCGACCGCGTTGAACCGGCGGCTGCCAGTGGCCAAGATCATCCGGGATCCGTTGGACGTGCACAACTCCGGCACCCCGCAGTCGCGGATCGACCGGGTGCGCGAGCTGATGTCGTTGGTGGGCTTGCCGGACAGCGTCGCCGAGGCCGTGCCTGGGCAGTTGTCCGGCGGGCAGCGGCAGCGGGTGGCGATCGCGCGGGCATTGGCGCTGAACCCCGCACTGCTGGTCGCCGACGAGCCGACGTCCGCTTTGGACGTTTCGGTGCGCGCCCAGATCCTGAACCTGCTGATCTCCCTCCGGGAACGGCTGGGCCTGGCGATGGTGTTCGTGTCGCACGACATTCAGACCGTGCGCAAGATGAGCGACCGGATCGTCACGATGTACCTCGGCCGGGTGGTGGAGGAGGCGCCGGTCGCCGAGATCCCTGCCGCGGCTCATCATCCGTACACGCGAGCACTGTTCTCGGCCACTCCCAGCCTGTTGCACGCGGTCGAGCCGATCGTGCTGACCGGCCCGGTCCCGTCGGCGACCGCACCACCCAGCGGCTGCACGTTCCGCACGAGGTGTCCTAAAGCGACAGAGGAGTGCGGGGCGTCGTTGCCTCCGCTCGCCATGGCCACCAGCGGCCACACG
>CBIMJO010000253.1:0-9390 GCA_966244135.1 uncultured Actinocrispum sp.
GGCCGGCGACCAGGACCAGCAGGCCCTCGGTGGACTCGCCGACACCGGCGGTGGGGGTCCACCGGGGGAACACCGGAAGGCCTTGGCGGCCAAGGGAAACGTCCGTGGGTACGAGGATGAGCAGGCCGAAGCTGTCCTTGAGGGTGCCGGTGACGCTGGCGCGGCGGCCGGGGGAGGCGTGCACGTCGTCGGTCGCGCTGACGTAGATCCCGGCGCTGCCGTCCTGCAGGCCGAAGCCCTTGTCGAAGAAGCTGGACTCGAAGGCCCCGGACGGGGTCGTCACCGTCCCGGCGACGGTGACGACCGAGCCGAGCGGAAGGGCTCGCGCCTTGGCGATGGTGAGGGTCTGGCCCGCGGCCGCCGGCAGCGCGGGTGCGACCAGAGCGAACACTAGGGCGAGCAACAGCGAGCGCATGGGAGCCCTTCCTCAACGCTGGAAACGAGAACAGCTCACCCTAGTGGTACTCAGGCGGGGACCGGCACGGCCCGCGGACGTCGGCCGGGCACGATCAGGGACACCGCGACCGCGGCGAACCCGACCACGGCGAACAGCAGGAACCCTTCCGTGTAGCCGGTTTCCGCTGGCAGGCCGTTCGCCTGCGTCGTCCCGGTGATCAGGCTGCTGAACAACGCCGTGCCCACCGCGCCGCCGATGTTGCGGATGTTGGTGTTCATCCCGCTGGCCACGCCGGTCTGCTCCGGCGCCACGCCCTGGACGATGAGGCTGCTCATCGACGCGTACACCAGGCCGAGGCCCAGCCCGAACACGCCGCTCGCGACCGCCACCTGCCACTGGGAATGGTGGAAGAACGCCAGCCCGGCCGCGGCGATCGCGCCGAACGCCGACCCGATCCCCAGCTGTGCCTTGAAACTGACCGGGATCCGGGCGCTGAGCAGTCCGGCGATCCCCATGGTGACCAGCAGCGGCAACAGGATCAGCCCGGACTGCGTGATGGACAGGCCGAAGCCGTAGCCGGTCGCGGTCGATGTCTGCGCGAACCGCGGCACGAAGGCGTAGATCGCGAACATCGAGGCGCCGAACAGCAGGGCGACCAGGTTGGTCGTCCAGACCGCGGGCAGCCGCATCATCTTCAGGTCGATCACCGGCTCACCGGCCCGCGACTCGACGTACACCCACGCCAGGAAAAGCACGATCGCCAGGGCGAACAGGCCCAGCACCGGGTCGCTCGACCAGCCCCAGCTGGCGCCCTTGCTCAACGGCAGCAACAAGGCCACGAGCCAGCCGGCCAGCAATGAGGCGGCGAACCAGTTGATCCGTCCGCCGGGACGGCTCGGCGACTCCGGGACGAACCGCCAGACCAGCGCCGCGGCGGCCAGCTCGACGATCATCGGCAGCCAGAACAGCCACCGCCAGGACAGCGCGCCGACGATCGGACCGGCCAGGATCGTGCCGACCCCGCCGAACACCGACAGCACGGCGGCCATCGCGCCGATCGCGGACGGCACCCGTTCGGCCGGGAACTCGTCGCGGATGATGCCGAACGACAACGGGAACACCGCGCCACCAAGGCCTTGCAGCACGCGGCCGACCAACAGCACGCCGACGTTGGGTGCGATCGCGCACAGCAGGCTGCCGGCGACGACAGCGCCGAGTGCGAGCAGCAGTGCGCGTTTCTTGCCGACCATGTCGCCGACCCGGCCGAGCAGCGGGGTCGCGATGGCGGCGGACATCAGCCACACGGTCAGCACCCAGGTGACCGTGGACTGGGAGGTGTTCAGGTCCTGCTGGATGGTCTGCAGGACCGGGTTGAGCAGGGACTGGAGGGCAGCGAACGCCGCGGCCGCCACCGCCAGGATGGCAAAGGTCCGGGACGGAGCCACGGTCCGGGTTGGGGCCGTGCGGGTCGCAGTGAGCATTGCGAAGCCTTTCGAACCACTACACTGGAGGTGTCCTCCGGATTAGTGGAGGATCCCTCCAGATTAATCGTAGGTGGCTCCGATTTACCAGGAGACCTGGCTTACAGCCGCCGTTGACGCCCGTTTGACCAGGTAGGTGCCCAGTTCGATGTGCAGGGCGTCGACCGTGTGCCGGTCGATCAGGCGCAGCAATAGCGACACCGCGATCCGGCCCATCTCCTCCAACGGCTGTCGCACGGTGGTCAGCTCGGGCGTGGTGCTCCGGCTGATGTCGCTGTCGTCGAACCCGGTGATCGACAGGTCGGCGGGTACCCGCAGGCCTCGCTCGTGGGCGGCTCGCAACGCGCCGACGGCGATCTTGTCGTTGAACCCGGCCAGCGCGGTCGGCCGCTGGTCCAGCAGGGAGGCGGCCGCGCGATAGCCCTGCTCGGTGGTCGGCTCGACGCTGCGCAGCAGGTCCGGCTCGGGCAGAACGCCGACATCGGCGAGCGCCGAGGTGTGCCCGACCAGGCGCGCCTGGCTGGACAGCCATTCGGTGGGGCCGCCGATGAACCCGATCCGCCGGTGGCCGAGCGCGGTCAGGTGCGCGGTGACGCTGCGCGCGCCGGTCGAGTGGGCCGCCGAGACGGACGCGATGTCGGCGGGCAACGTCGTGCGCGGGTCGACGACCACGAACGGAAAGCCTTGGGAGCGCAGGGAGCGCAGCTCCTCGTCGGGTTCGGGCGGCAGGATCAGGATCGCCCCGGCGACGGCCGGGTCGCGCGAGAGGTTCTGCAGCGCGGGCGTCTCCTGCGAGGCCTCGCCGGCGTTCAGGATCAGCCGCCGATGGTGCAGGTCAAGGGTTTCCGCGATGGACGACACGATGATGCCGAAGTAGTCGGTGAGCACGTAGGGGCAGCGCACGAAGATCCCGCCCTCGCGGACCGGCCGCCGCGCCCGCACGCCGAGCCGCTCGACGGCCTGGTGCACGAGCTCCTGGGTCTCCGGCGCGACCGGGGCCTTGCCGGTCATCACCCGGGAGACCGTCGCGATCGAGACACCCGCCTCCGCGGCGATCTCCCTGACCGTCGGCCTAGCCACGTGTTACACCTAGGTGTTTCATGCCTGGCAGGGTAACCCGTCCGTTGATCTCTTGACACCCTTCAACGCTCACGCCTAGCGTCGGACAGTTGTTTCAGAGGTGTTTCACAATGTTTCATCAGGAGACGACATCATGCGCCCTGTTCTCACCCTGCTCAGCGCCTTAGCCATCGCGGCCGGCGCCGCCCCCGTGGCGGCGGCCGGCCAGCACGAGTCCGCGCGGGTCTGGATCACCACGCCGGACGGTGCCATGAAGATGGCGGATGCGGGGCAGGTCGACTTCACGTCCACCCCCGCGACCGTGCCGACGGTCGTCGTGGACTCCAGCCGCACTTTCCAGACCATGGAAGGCTTCGGCGCCTCGATCACCGACTCGTCGGCCGCGGTGCTGTACCAGCTGTCGCCGCGGGCCCGGTTCGACGCCATGCGCGACCTGTTCGACACCCGCACCGGCGACGGCCTGAGCTACCTCCGTCAACCCGTTGGCGCGTCGGACTTCGTGGCCGAAGCCGCCTACACCTACGACGACGTGCCCGCCGGTGAGACCGACTACGACCTGCGGCGCTTCACCATCGCGCACGACGAGAAGCAGATCCTGCCGCTGCTGCGGACCGCCAAGTTCCTCAACCCCAGCCTGCAGATCAACGCCACGCCGTGGAGCCCGCCGGCGTGGATGAAGACCGGGGGCTCGCTGATCGGCGGCCGCCTGATCGACGACCCGCGCATCTACCGCGCCTACGCGGCCTACCTGGTCAGGTTCATCCAGGCCTACCGCGCGCACGGGATCACCGTCGACACGATCGCCGTGCAGAACGAGCCGCAGAACCGCACGCCGTCCGGCTACCCGGGCACCGACCTGCCGTCCTGGCAGGAGGCCAAGGTGATCGAGCAGCTCGGCCCGATGCTGCGGGACGCCCATCTGCGCACCAGGATCCTCGGCTACGACCACAACTGGGTCGAGCACCCCGGCGACATCGGCAACACCCCGCCGGACGAGACCGCCGACGTCAACGCCTATCCGCAGAACCTGATGAAGTCGGCCGCGGCCAAGTGGATCGGCGGCATCGCCTTCCACTGCTACGCGGGCAACCCGAGCGCGATGTCCGACTTCCACAAGCAGTTCCCCAAGGTGGACCTGTACTTCACCGAGTGCTCCGGGATCACCTCGGCCAACCCGGCGAACACGTTCTCCGACACGCTGAAGTGGCACACCCGCAACCTGATCCTGGGCAACACCCGCAACTGGGCGAAGACCGTGATCAACTGGAACCTCGCCCTGGACTCGAACGGTGGCCCGCACGTCGGCGGCTGTGGCACGTGCACCGGCGTGATCACGGTGAACCCGGACGGCACGGTGACCCGCAACGCCGAGTACTACACCCTGGGCCAGTTGGCCCGGTTCGTGAAATTCGGCGCGGTCCGGATCGCGAGCACCTCGTTCGGCACCACCGGGTGGAACGGCCAGGTCATGACCGCCGCGTTCCGCAACCCGGACGGCTCGACGGTGCTGGTCGCGCACAACGAGAACGACAACCCGCAGGCGTTCGCGGTGCGTGACGGTGACCGCAACTTCAGTTACACCCTGCCCGGTGGCGCGCTGGCGACGTTCGTCTGGCGCGGGCACTCGGGTGCGCGTGCTCTGGACCCCGCGGGCTGGACCGCGTCGGCGCCCGCGGCCGTCGACGACGACGCGACCACCGGTTTCTCCGTTCCGCAGACCGTGGGCGCGTCGCTGCAGGTCGACTTCGGCTCGAATGTCCGGGCGCGTCAGGTGGTTCTGGACACTGGTGTGTCCATTCAGGACTATCCGCGTGGCTACACCGCCGCGATCAGCTCAGATGGCGTGACCTGGACGACGGTGGTCGCTTCCGGTGCGGGCAGTGGTCAGTTTACAACCGTTAACCTCCGCGGTGAACGGGCGCGCTTTGTCCGGTTCACCCTGACGGCCGCGGCGGCTTCGCCGTGGACCGTGGCTGACGTGCGGGCATATTCCTGACAATCCGCCCCCTCCCGGCCTCCGAAGACACCATTGGGGAAAGAAACTGTCGTATCCGATGATCGGATGCGACGTTCCCCGTAGGATTCCGCGCGAGGTCGGGAGAGGGGCGCACGTGCGAATCTTCGGCAGGCGTGGGTCGGCAAGTCTCGGGGCGGCGTCACTGGGCGTCGTGTTGCTGGCTGGAGCCGCGTTGGGCAGTGGGGTGGCCAGGACGGCGGTGGACGTCACCGACGGCCTGACCTGGCTGCCGGACAACCCCCGGGGCGAGGTCGTCCAGGTGAACCCGAGTTCGGGCCGCCCGGAGACGCGATTACAGGTCAGCTCCGGCGAAGCGCTGCTGGACATCACCCAGAAGGACGGCCTGCTGGTGATCCTGGACCGGCGGACCGGCCAGATCACCAGCATCGACCTGGCCACGCTGCTGGCCAGCGGCCGCCGCCAGACCGTGCCGGGGACGACGAAGGTGCTCGTCTCCGACGGGCGGGTCTATGTCGTCGACCGCGCCGCGGGGAGCGTGCACAACGCCGATCCGGTGACGCTGGTGGACGTGGGAACGCCATGGATGGCCGGAAAACCGCTGGCTGACGCGGTTGTCGACGACAAGGGCCTGCTGTGGGCCGTCGACCAGGACGGCGTTCTGCATGCCCTGGAATGGGCGGACACGCAGTTCGTGGAGAAGTCCCAGCGGCACGTGGACGGCGCCGGGCCACGCACGATCCTTGTCCCGCACCAGAACGGCGTGACCCTGCTGGACCTGGGCAGCGGTGTCGTCGTGCAGGAGGGCACCGGCCAGAACATCCAGACCTCGACGCTGACCCTGCCCGGCGACGTGCTCGGCGCGCAGACCAGCCCGGCCTCGCTGGTGCCCGCGTCCGTGCCGGACTCGTCGGTCGTGGTGATCGTGAACGGCGAGAACGTGCTCCAGGTGGACGTCGGCGCGCTCGAGTGCGCGAAGCCCGGGCGGCCGGTTGTGTTCCACGACAAGGTGTACGTGCCGTGCCTGGGCGCTGGGCGGGTGATCCTGATCGACCGTCGCGGCGGCCGTGCGGGCCCTGACGTGCGCACGCCGGGCAACGGGGATCCGGAGATCTCCGTCGACGACGGCCGGCTGTTCATCAACGCACCCGGCGCCGACCAGGGCGTTCTGGTCGACTCGGACGGCAACACCAGCGAGATCGCCGTGCGCAGCCCGGATCTGCCGGTGGTGGACCCGGACCGGCCGCGGGAGCCCGACGTGCCGATGCCCCCGCCGCCGCGTCCCCCTCGCCCGGATCCCAGCCGGGACAACAACAACATCGCTCCGCCGCCGTCGTCGGTGTCGACGTCCGTGGCTCCGCCGCCTTCGTCGAACCCGCCCGGGCAGGTGCCGCCGGCTCCTCCTGGCGTCTCGGTGTCGTTGGCGAGCCGGAGTGACAGCGAGCTGACGGTGAACGTCAACTGGGGTCAGGTCGGTGGCGATGTCGCCGGGTATTCCGTTGTGGCGACTGGGTCCTTTGCCGGTGGCAGGCAGTCGACGCAGACCATGGGGACCAGCGCTCAGCTCACGATCCCCTGTGGTGGCGGGAGTTTCTGTTCCGGTGGACGGCTGGATGTCGGCGTGAGCGCGGTCAGCTCGGCGGGGACCGGTCCGGCCGGGACCAGCTCCTGGACCGTGCCGCCGCCGCAGACTTCGTTGGCGCCCAAGCCACCGACGACGACTCAGGCACCTCCACCGCCACCCACTACCACGACGACGCAGCAGCCACCTCCGCCGCCACCGCAGACGACGACTCAGCAGCCGCCGCCACCGCCGCCACCCGCGCCGGTGCCGACCGCCGGTGCGGTCGTCTTCACCACGCAGCAGAAACTGTCGGTGTACAGCTACCGGTTGAACATGGCGCCGCCTGCTGACTGGGCAAGCCACGATGGCTCCTGCGAGGTCGTGAACACGACATTCGCGTACAACTATTCGGTGGCGTGCTCGGCCACTTCGGTCAACGTCGAGGTCGATGTGGGCAACAACAGGTTCGTCATGCGAGCGCACGCGCGGGACGGCAGCAGGACGGTCGACTCAGCGGCGAGGACCATCCGGGTGGTCGACCCCGAGCCGAACTGCGGCAGGTTCAAGTGTTTCCGGGCGGTGACCCCGGTTTCGTTCGGCGTGGGGGACGCGGGCGTCGGCCTGCTGGCGTTCTCCGTGCTGTTGGGTGTCCGGGACCGGCGGCGGAGGCAGCGATGACCACGATGGCGTTGGACGAGCAGGAGATCACCGGGTTCCGGCTGCTGCACGCCCAGGTCGCGGACGCGATCGAGACCGCGGTGCTGGGCAAGCGCGAGGTCGTCGACCTGGTGCTGGTGGCGCTGTTCGCGGGCGGGCACGTGCTGCTCGAAGACGTTCCGGGGACCGGGAAAACGACGCTCGCCCGGGCCGTGGCGAGTGCTTTGGGCGGGCAGTCCCGGCGCGTGCAGTTCACGCCGGACCTGCTGCCCTCCGATGTGACCGGGACCTCGGTGTACGACCCGCGCACCGGGGAGGTCCGGTTCCGGCCGGGCCCGGTGTTCGCGAACGTCGTGCTGGCCGACGAGATCAACCGTGCGGCGGCCAAGACCCAGTCCGCGCTGCTGGAGGTGATGGAGGAGCGAACGGTCACTGTGGACGGTGTGCCGCACCCGGTCGGCGAGCCGTTCCTCGTCGTCGCCACGCAGAACCCGATCGACCTGGACGGCACGTACCGGCTGCCGGAGGCCCAGCTGGACCGGTTCATGCTGCGGACCTCCATCGGCTATCCCGCCCAGCAGCACGAACTTGACGTGCTGCGCCCGGGAAGTGGCGCCGGGCGGGTGACCGATGTGCCGACCGTGACCAGTCCCGAGGCTGTGGCCTACTACGGCCGGTTGTTGTCCACTTTGCACGTTGCCGAGCCGATCCTGGAGTACATCAGCGCGATCGGCGCCGCCACTCGCGCTTCGGACAAGCTGCGGCTCGGGGCTTCGACTCGCGGGCTGCGGGCTCTGGTTCGTTGTGTGCAGGTCTACGCGGCCGCTCAGGGGCGCCATTTCGTTGTGCCCAGCGATGTGCAGACGCTCGCCTTGCCCGTTCTGGCGCACCGCTTGGTGTTGTCGCGGGAGGCTGTGCTTTCCGGGACGACCAGCTCGGAGGTGTTGGCTGCCGCCGTCGAGAGCGTGCCTGTGCCTCGGCCGGTTCCGTGAGCACGCGGCTGACCCTGCGGGGTCTTGGGGCGTTGGTGCTCGGGCTTTTGTTGCTGGGCTTGGGCATCTGGTGGCAGTACCCGGGCGTGATCGGGTTCGGGGCGGCGCTGACCGTGCTGGTCATCGCCGGGTACGGCTCGGTGGTGCGGCCCGCTCCCGTTTCGTCGCACCGCGATGTGCGGCCCCGGACCGTGCACCGGCTCGGGGCCTGCACTGGGACTTTGGAACTGACCAGCACAGGCCGGGCCCGTCTGGCGGCGACCGATCACATCGCCGGGACGCCGATGGACATCGCCGTACCGGTTCTCGGGCCGGGGGACCGGACCTCGGTGGACTACCGGATCCCGACCTCCCGCCGTGGGGTGTTCGAGGTCGGGCCGTTGGTGTTGCGACGCCTGGGGTTCGCCGGTCTCGCGGTGTCCAGGACCGTTCTGGGGTCCACTTTGGATGTTCGTGTCGTGCCTCGGGTGCTGCCTGTGCTCGGGTTGCCCTCCGGGGTCCGGCGCGGCCATGTCGGTGCTGACGAACGGGTCGAACGCGGCGGCACGGACCTGGTGTCGCTGCGCGAGTACGTGCCCGGTGACGATCTCCGGCGCCTGCACTGGGCCACGAGTGCCCGCACCGGCACGCTCATGGTTCGCGAGGACGCCGACCCGGCCCGTCCGCACCTCGCCGTGATCCTGGACGCCGCACCGGACGGCCACGCCGATCCGCAGTCGTTCGAGGAGGCGGTCGAGGTCGCCGCCTCGCTGCTCACCGTTGGCATGTCCGCTGGTCATCCGGTGCGCCTGATGTCCGCGACCACCGACATCGAGGTCCCCACCGCCGACCCTGACCAGTTGCTGGCCGCCCTCGCCGACCTCCAGCCCTCGGACGGCCCGCGAAAGTCGCTGCCCGCAAGGGATCTCGACGTCGTCGCGGCCGTCTGCGGAGCGAACGCCTCGCTGGCTCCGCTCCTTCTCGACGCGGGCCGCGCTTCGGTCGGTGTCCTGCTGATCGTCGACCCTGAGGTGCCGGCCACGTCGATCTCCGCGATGGGCTCCGCCACCGTCCTGCGGGCCGCGGACGCCGAACACCTCATCGCCGCCTGGGATACGGTGGTGGCCCGATGAGGGTGGTCTGGTCCGTCGCGGTGCTTGGGGTTGGGGCCGGGCAGCTGGCTGTGGGATGGCAGGGGCTGCTGCCGGTCGCCGTGTTGTTGGCGGCGATTGTCTCGGAGCGCCGCCAACCCCACAGGGCCACAC
>CBIMJO010000254.1:0-9369 GCA_966244135.1 uncultured Actinocrispum sp.
AACCAGCTTGGTCGACGGGAACACCACCTGGCGGACCACCGATGGCGCCCTGCTTTTCAGCCACGTCAATGACACCCAGGGCGGGACCGCTCGGCTTTGCGCTACGCTCCCCGCGTTCTGCCCTTATCAGACCGGGGACACCGATGATCATTAGGCCATTCCGGCTCTTGACAATCACGCTCGCGGCCACCTTCGCGTGCGCGATACCGGCAAATGCGGCACCGGCCGCCGATTGCAGCTGGAGCCGGACGGATCTGCCATTGCTCGCCGGAACCGGTTTTTCCACGGTCACGGCAGCGGCGGACAACGGCTGGGCGGTCGGCACCATCTGGGGCGACGGTCAGGGGACCAGAACCGTGCGCTGGCACGCGGGTCAGGTGGAGTCCATCGGTCTGGCCTTCGACCGCGCCACCACGCTCAAAGACATGAACTCGGCGGGCGTGGCGGTCGGCTGGGCCGGGTTCAGCGACGACCGCCAGGCCATCGTGTACCGCAACGGCCAGTACGCGTACCTGCCGTTCCCGGGTGACAAGGGCAACTCGTACGCCTTGGCGGTCAACAACGCTGGTGACGCCGTCGGCATGGTCGAGCCCACCGGCAAGCCCCGGGACATCGTCGTGTGGCCCGGTTCCGGTGGCGCCCCACGGGTGATCACCCTTCCGGGCGACTACGCGTGGACCTACGCGGCCGACATCGACGAACAGGGCCGCGCCCTCGTCTACGGCGCCTACCGGAACACCTGGGGCTACGACGCGTACGTGTGGTCGCCGTCGGGCACGATCACCAAGGTCGAGCCCGCCGACAAGAACAACCCGGCGGTGCTGCCGGAGCGGCTGCGCAACAACCGGGTGCTCGCGCGCACCGGCCACGGCGAGACCTGGACGGAGTTCCACCTCGACACCGGTCAGGCGCTCCCGTACGACACCACCGGCACGACGATGTTCATCGACTCCGGCTACACCACCGCCGGCGTCGTCAACGACTTCGCCAACTCCCGGCAGAACCTCACGGTCTGGGAGCACGCAGGCGTGAAACAGGTCCTCACCACCGCCAGCGGCTGGGGCGACCCGCTGCAGGTCGCTGGCCTCACCGACGACGGCACCCTCGCCTTCACCCAACGCACCGGCGCCACCACCCGCGCGTCCACGTTCACCCGCCACTGCTGATTTCCACCCCTCCCCTTCGCACGGAAAACCAATGTCGCCTATTGTCGCATTGCCGAATGCGTGAGGTGTGCGCATGTGAATTGGCGGCCATTGTCAGTTTTTCGCACCGCCCCCTGGTGCTAGATTTTTTCGGACGGATTTTCCGACCGGGGGGCGTGCGTGGAATTCAAGCCGTTGCGGATGATGGCGGCCATTCTCATCGCCGGAGTGATTTCGGCGGCACCGACGACGGCCGCGACGGCCGACTGTTCATGGGACCGCGCCGAGCTGCCGCGCCCTGCGGGCACCAGCAGCTCCACAGTGGTCGCGGCGGCCGAGAACGGCTGGTTCGCCGGCCGGGCCTGGGGCGAGGAGCAGTGGCTGGACGTTGTGCGCTGGCACAACGGGAAACCGGAGGACGTCGGCCGGGCGTTCCATCAGGTCACGTCGATCGTGGACGTGAACTCGTCCGGTGTCCTGGCCGGGTGGGCCGGCCGCGCCGAAAATCGAAAGGCGATCGCCTACCGCGGCGGCCGCTACGAATATCTGCCCTTTCCCGCCGGCCTGACCGGCACGTCCGCTCCGGTCGCCATCAACAACGCGGGCGATATCGCCGGAATGGTGGACCCGGCGGGGCGTGCCGTGGTCTGGCCCGCCGCCCGGCCCGGCACGGTCCGGCTGGTCGACACCCCGCCGGGGTATCGCGAGGTTCGGGCCGCCGACATCGACGAGGACGGCCGGGTCCTGCTCGCCGCGGACGATGACGCGCTGGTGTGGTCACCGGACGGCGGTGTAGTCACGATCAGGTCGATGCGGCCGCAGAAGCTTCGCAACGGCCGGGTGATCGGCCAGGCGCTCGGCAGCATGCTCTGGTCCGAGTGGAACCTGGCCACCGGCAAGGTGACCGGCTACGGGATCCGGGCGTATCCGTTGCTGATCGACTCCGGCACCACGACCGCCGGGGTCTTCGGCGACGACAGCCTGGAGCTCGGCGTCTGGCGGGACGGGCGGCTGCACGACGTCCTGGCGGCTTCGACGAGGTTCAACGACCTCAGCACGGTCGCACTCACCGACGACGGAGTGATCGCCGTGACGCAGTACACGGAGACCGGCGTCCGAGCCGCCGTCTTCCGCCGGACCTGCTGAGCCTCCCTGTGGGTGAGCGGATCTCCGCTCACCCACAGGGGCTACAGCTGGGGCGCGATCTCGGCGGCGATCAGGTCGAGGTGGTCGAGGTCGGCGAGGTCGAGGACCTGGAGGTAGATCCGGGTGACGCCGGTCTTCTCCACCCACTGGCCGATCTTGTCCACGACCTCCGCGGGGGTGCCGGCCAGTCCGCCGGCCTTGAGGTTCTCCACGCTGCGGCCGATGTTCTCGGCCCGGCGGGCCACCTGGGCGTCGTCCCAGCCCACGCAGACGGTCTGGGCCGTCGAGCGGATGATGCCCGCCGGGTCGCGGCCGATCGCACGGCAGGCGGCGTCGACGCGTTCGAACTGGGGCGCCGCGATGTCCATGCCGTAGAAGGGAATGTTGAACTCGTCGGCGAACCTGGCCGCCAGCGCCGGGGTTCGTTTGGCGCCGACGCCGCCGACCAGGACGGGCGGGCGGGGGCGCTGGGCCGGTTTGGGCAGCGCCGGGGAGTCGGTCAGCTCGAAGTGCTTGCCGGAGAACGAGAACCGCTCGCCCATCGGGGTCGACCAGAGCCCGGTGATGATCTCCAGCTGCTCGGTGTAGAGGTCGAACCGCTCGCTCAGCTCCGGGAACGGGATGCCGTACGCCTTGTGCTCGTCGGCGAACCAGCCGCTGCCGAAGCCGAACTCCACCCGCCCGCCGGACATCTGGTCGACCTGCGCGACGCTGATCGCCAGCGGCCCGGGCAGCCGGAACGTCGCCGGGGACATCAGCGTGCCCAGCCGGATCCGGCTGGTCTGCACGGCCAGGCCGGCCAGCGTGACCCACGCGTCGGTGGGCCCGGGCAGGCCGGAGCCGGAGCCCATGGCCAAGTAGTGGTCCGAGCGGAAGAAGGCGTCATAGCCCGCGTCCTCCGCGGCGCGCGCCACCTTGAGCAGATCCAGGTACGACGCGCCCTGCTGGGGTTCGGTGAAGATCCTTAGTTCCACGCCGTCCAAACTAGTTAGCCATTCGGTTTGGTGCAGCGGACTCCTTCGATCATGTTGATCAGCGCGGTGAACACCTCGGCGCTGGCCTTCTTCGGGTCGGCGGCCTCGGCGATGATGTTCGCGCCCGCGGACAGCGCGGCGAACATCATCCGGGCGGTCACCTCGACCGGCACCTGGGTGATCTCACCGGCCTCCATCAGCTGCTCCAGCACGTGCCGCACGATCCCGTAGCTGAAGTGCTCCTCGGCCTCGCGCCAGCGCTCCAGGCCCATCACCACCGGCCCCTCGCGCACCACCAGGCGCTGGTAGGACGGGTCGAGGCAGACGCGGATGTACTCCTGCACGCCGTCCATCGCGCGTTCCCACGGCGAGCCCTCGCTGACGATGACCTTGTTCAGCCGTTCCATCGCGCGGGTCTCGACCTGGTTGAAGGCGGCCTCGAACAGCGCCTGCTTGCCGCTGAAGTGGTGGTACAGCGCGCCTTTGGTGACCCGGGAGCGCTTCACGATCGCGTCCAGCGAGGTGGCGGCGTAGCCATGCTTGGTGAACAGCTCAACTGCGGAATCAACCAGTGCCTGTTTGGTTGACTCCGAGTAGTCGGTGCGTCTCGAACGCATCATCGCGGCCACCTGTCACCTCCCTCACAAGATTACGACATACCGCCGGTACGTACCCGTGGTATGTTGGCGATGTCGGGTACATACCGACGGTATGCCGCAAACCAGCGGTATGACCCAGGTCACGGCTAGGAGGGAGCGCGTGAGCGAGCTTGCGAGCGAACCATTCAGCACAGTGCTCAGCTCATGCGACGGAGAACTACCAGGCTGGGAGCTGACATGAGCTGGATGGACTTCTACGAGCGCAGGGACGCGCTCGACTCGGTGCTGGTACGGGCCCGCCGCAATCCCGAAGGCCCCCTGCCGCACTCCGAAGTTTTCGCCAACCACGAAGAGCTGCTGCTCGCGTTGCACTACCGGTGGACGATGAAGCTCACCGGTGCGCTGGGCGCGGTGCTCGCCGAGGCCGAGCAGGACCCGTCGGTCGACCATGTCGACGCGGTGTCCGCGGCCTGGCGGCGCACGGTCCGGGACAACGAGACGCTGCACGCGGTTCTGGACGCCCATGCCCCGCGCCACGAGGCGCTGCGGCCGATGCTCGAAGCCGAGCAGCGGACCTTGGCGCTGGCCGCGGGCCTGGCGGAGCCGCACGAACCCAGCGAGGAGATCACCCGCGTCGGCGCGGCTTTCCTCGCGTTGCTGCAGTCCGCGAAACCCGAGCCCGCCAAACGGCGCAGCCCGGTCGAGCAACTCATTCGGCGGCTCGTAGCCAGCGCTTGATGGGGCATATTCTCGCCACATGCGAGGATGGTCCGAGGCCGAGATCCCTGACCAGACCGGGAAAACCGCCCTGGTGACGGGAGCCAACTCGGGGCTGGGACTGCGGACGGCCCAGGTGCTCGCCGGGATGGGCGCCCGGGTGATCATGGCGTGCCGGTCACTCGATCGCGGTCAAGCCGCGGTGGCGAAGGTGGGCCGCAACGCCGAGTTGCTGGAGCTGGACCTCGCCGATCTCGCCTCGGTCCGCAAAGCCGCGGCCGAGGTGCGGGACCGGACCGGCGACAAGATCGATGTGCTGGTCAACAACGCGGGCGTGTTCGCGACACCCCACCGGCGGACCGCGGACGGGTTCGAGCTTCAGTTCGGCACCAACCACCTGGGCCACGCCGCGCTGACCTGGCTGCTCATGCCGGCGATCCGCGACGGCCGCGTCGTCACCGTCGCCAGCCCCATGGCCCGCAGTACCCACATAGACCTGTCCGACCCCAACTTCGAGCGCCGCCCCTACGGGATGAGCGCCGCCTACCGCCAGTCCAAACTGGCCAACCTCCTGTTCGCGTTCGAGCTGGACCGCCGCGCCCGCAAGGCAGGCATCGCCCTGATGAGCACCGCGGCCCACCCCGGCACCGCAGCCACAGACCTCGTCGCGAACACCACAGCGTTACACCGCCAGATCCCCGTCGTCAGCGCAGTGCTGAGCTGGGGCATGCACGCACTCCTGCAAAGAGTCGAACCCGCCGCCCTCCCCCAGCTCTACGCCGCCACCGCCCCCGACGTCCGCGGCGGCGACTACTTCGCCCCCAAATGGCCAACCCACCTCTGGGGCCCACCCACCCGAATACAACCCAGCCCGGCCGTCCTCAACCCCGACACCGGCCGCCACCTCTGGAACCTGACCGCCGACCTCACCGGCATCACCCCCGACCCCGCATAGCCGCCCACGGGCGGGGCGAAGCCGCTGGAACGCAACCAAAAGTCCTTGCGCGCAAGCGCCCAGACCCCGCCTTCGTGTCCTCGCCCTCCGGGCAGGCCATACCGGAGGACGAGGGCACGGTCCCTCATCCCTCTGGGTGGCGCTGCCCGTCCGGCGAGGACATCACCCCCTTGTGGCCGCCCAATAAACAGCATTGGCGACCTGGGCATAAAGCCCCTTGGGATGCGCCCGGAAAAGCGGCTCAGACCCGAACATCACAACCCGAGCACCGCGTTCATCAGCACCCGAGACCACAAGAGCCTGCCCCGCAGCCTGATCCTGCCCACCGGTGCCATCCTCGTTGGGCCGCCAGTGCCCAGCGACGAGCGGTTTCCCAGCCCCGTAGCGCTGTTCAACCACCACCCCCGGCCCGAGATCAGTGAACCACTGCGGCGCGTACACAAAGGACTGAGGCAACGCATCCCCGCCCACCGGACCAGACCCGTTCACCACAGAGACAATCCCGTTCGCATCATCCCGCCCCGGAACAGCCTTCACCGCCAACAAACCCGCATCGGCGTTGAAAGCAGAGCCAGTAGAGCCCCGCGTAACAACCCCACCCCGAGCCAAGAACCCCTCCACAGCAGCCTTCGCAGCGGCGTTCAACTGATCGAACCGCAACCCCGAAGACACCATCAGAACATCCACACGAGACAGATCAAACCCGGCATTGAGCACGGCAGTGGACACCGGCCGAACCTCAAAACCCATCTCCCGCAACGCGAACAACTCATCGGCGGCAACCGCCCCCGCGATGGTCACCCGACGCAGCGAAACACCCGCCTCACCAGCAGGCGCCAAAACAAACCGCACCCCATAACGATCAGCCACCCGAATTGCCGCAACCCGAGCCGAAGCAGGCACGACCACCGAACCATCCGACCGCCGCCGCAACTCAAACCCCTGCCCCAGCAAGTCGTTCACGGCCGCAGCATCCTTGCCGTCCCGGATCACCAAGGCGAGATCCCGCCCAGGACCGGCATCCACGCCACCCGTAGGCGAAGCCGCCACAACCGGCCTACTGGACACCCGAAGGTCCCCACCCTGGATGATGTCCACCGAAGCACCCCACAGCAACCGATGACTCCACCCGGAGATGTCGTACATGATCGGCGCATGCGGCGAGACATCCCGCCCGGCCTCCAGCATCACGTTGGCCAGCGCCCGTTTCGGCTGGTGCATGTCCACAATGTACGATCCCGCCGGATAGGTCCGCCCGCCCAGGACAAACGGCCGATCCGCCTGACGCACGCGAACATCATGCGCGACAAGGTGATCCACCAACCGCGCCGCCGCCGCACCCGACCGCTGCGTCCCGATCACATACGCGCGCGGGAACTGTGTGGTGTACCGGTCCTCGGGCCCGAACCCCGGCACGAACCCATCCGGGATGAACCGCTGCGCCTCCCCCGCCGCACCGCGCCGGAAGATCTCGATCTGGTTGGCGATCAGCGCGCTTCGGTTGGCGCGCACGTACTCCAGGCTCGTCCGGATCGACGCCTCGGACACGTCGGTGTTGATCGCCGACCGCCGCCGCAACTCACTCTCCGGCAACGTCACGTACGCATCGTTGTTGACCCGCATGGGAATCTCGATGGTGTACGAGACGGCACCATGGAACATCGAGTACTGGGCGGTGTAGATCGGCGCCCAGCCATCCCATTCGCCCGGTGGGATGTCCCGGAACGGGATGACCGTGTTCTGGGCTTCGGGATACCCCAGGGCGCGCACGGCCTGCTCGATGCCGAGACCGTTGGCCCAGCCGTGTTTGATGTACAGGTCGAAGTCGTAGTTCTGGCCGTGTGGCGGGCCGGTCGGCTCGATCAGCGTGCCTTCGACGTAACCGTGCTCGTCCAGCATCAGCACCGGTTGCGTGTTCTGCGCGATCTCGCGCATCGCGATGCCCTCGGGCTGCGATGAGGTCACGAAGTCGCGGTTGAGGTCGAAGCCGTTGGCGTTCTGCCGGGTGCCGAGGTTGCGGCCGTCCGGGTTCGCGGTCACGTTGAAGTAGACCCGGTTGTGCGCCAACAGATCCAGCGCCCGGGCGTCACGCGTGGTCGCCAGGTACTCGATCTGGCGCAGGGAGGCGTCGGTGCCCTCCCACTCGTTGCCGTGGATGTTGTTGTTCACCCAGATCGGCGCCTTGTACTCCCGCGCGAGCCGCTTGTCCCGCGCCGCGGCGACGGGATCGTTCTCGATCTCGTCGCGCCAGCGCTCCTGCTGACGGGTCTCCGCCGGCCGCTCCGGCGCGGTCAGCGTGACCAGGTACAGATCGCGCCCGAGCCCGGACTGGCCGACGACCTCGACGGACACGCGGTCACTGCTGCCCTGCAACGAGTTCAGCTTGGGCGCGATGGCGTGGTACGGGATGGCGCCGATCTTGATCGACTTGTCTCCCGGGTCCTCGGGATAGACCCGCAGCTGGGTCTTGCGCGGATATCCCTCGCGCGGACCCGCCTTGTTCTCGCCCAGGGCGGAACGCGCTGCGGCGAACGGCGGATCGGTGGCCGCCACCTCGTTGCGCTCCGGGCCGTTGGGGTCCTCCCTGGTGATCCCGGGCGGCGCCGCGAAGGCCGGCGCCGGAGCCAGTGTGAGGGCGGTGAGCAGGGACAACGCTAGAACGGGCAGACGTTTTCCAACCGGACGAATGAGCACGAAAGCACCTCCCAGTCGACCGTCGTAGTCAGCCAACTGGGAGGCGCCGTGTCAACCGACGTCAGAAGGGAAATTGCCGCTGATGCAACTGTTTCACGAGTTCGTCGCGGCGCTGCTGGTCGGCCTGCGCGGTCAGGGTGGTCTCCTCGCCGCAGAACACGTCCTTCGCCGGCAGCGTGCCGTTCACCAGGAACGCCGTGGCCACGTTGGTGACGCAGGCGTTCTGCGTCAACAGGTACGCGCCATGGCCGCCCTGGTCCACGCTCACCAGCCGGGCCCGGTCGCCCATCGCCGCACGCATCGCCACCGCGCCCGGGTACGGAGTCGCCGGGTCACGCAGGTTCTGCGTCAGCAACACGTTGCCCGGGCCGCGGTCGGTGATCCGCACCGGCGGCTCGATCGGTCTGGTCGGCCAGAACGCGCACGGCCAGATGTTCGACGGCAGGCCGTTGGTGATCGGGTACCGCTTCTGGTCGCGCAGCACCTGCCGCTGGTGTTCGGTGATGCTGCCCGGCCAGGTCGCGTCGTCGCACACGATGCCCCACAGGGTCGCCGGGAACGTCTGGTCGAGCGCTGGGATCACAGCGGGATCCGGGTTGCCGCGTTTGATGCCCTGCAGACCCTTTGCCAGCGCTGGGAAGTTCGCGTCCGCGTACAGCAGGCCCCGCGTCTGGGCCCGGACCAGGTTGCCGGTCCAGCCGTTGAGCGGTGCCTTGTCCAGCTTCGCCGCCAACGACAGATAGGTGTCCCGGACGGCCTTTGGCGAGGCGCCCAGCTCGTAGGCGGCGTCCCGCGCGGCGGCCCACTTGGCGAAGTCCTCGAACCGTTCCTCGGTCGCCGGGCCCCACGCCTGCCAGACGCTGCGCCAGACCTCCCGCGGGTCGACCACGCTGTCCAGCACGATCCGGTCGGAGCGCTGCGGGAACAAGGTGGTGTAGACCGCGCCCAGGTACGAGCCATAGGAGACGCCGAAGTACGAGATCCTGCGTTCCCCGAGCGCTTCCCGGATCCGGTCCATGTCCCGGGCGGTGTTGGCCGTCGTGACGTACGGCAGCCGGTCGCCCGCGTTCTCGTTGCACTGCTTGGCGATCTGCCGGGAGTAGGCCACCGACCCGGAGATGTCGCCGTTGGGCGCCGGG
>CBIMJO010000255.1:0-9362 GCA_966244135.1 uncultured Actinocrispum sp.
ACTCCTCGGCCGCGTGCGACCGCCAGGCCGTGCCGCCGGGATTGAGAACGCCGCGTTTCTGCAGGCGTTTGCCGCACTCCACCAGGTCCAGCAGGGCGCCGCCGTGGTCGCCGAGCCGGGACCGGACGATGCCGCGGTGGTAGAGCACACGGTCGAACCGGCGCGCGTCCGGCACCATCCCGTCCAGCCGGTGCAACGCGAACAGCTCGGCGCCGCGGGCCGGGTCGCCCATCTCCGCCCAGGTCGAGCAAAGCGCGGTGACCGCCAGCGTCACCACCCGCTGCCGGCCGAGCTTGAGCTGGTCGAAGATGCGCAACGCCGCCAGCCCGGCGGACTCGGCCTCGGTGAGCCGGCCGAGCCGCAGGTAGATGTGCGAGCGCAGCGAGTGCACCTGGGCGGCGGCCACCGGGACCTCGCGGTCGGCGGTCATGGAGTACGCGTCGTCGCACAGCCTGAGCGCCAGCTCCAACTCGTCGGCGATCATCAACGTGATCACCAGGTGGGTGAAGGTGGCCCGGTCGATGATGTCGCCGACCGCGCCCTCCATCAGGCTCACCGGCGCGCCGCGGGTCAGGATGGCGGCCCGTTCCGGGTCGTCGCCGCGCAGGCAGTCGCGGAACGCCAGCAGCGCGGCCAGGAACAGCTCGTTGCGCGGGGACATCACCGGTTCGGCCTGCAGGGCGGCGAACCGCGCGGGCAGTTCCTTGTCCACACAGGACTCTTCGAGGATCAGCCGGGTCGCGTACAGCTGCAGCGCATGGCTGAGATCGCGGTCGACGCCCGCGATCGACGCGGACCCGCGGTCCAGCGCGGCCACCGCACGGCTGCGGTCCTGGCGTTCGGCGATCTCGTAGGCCAGCGTGAGGGTCAGCCTGGCCTCGTCGACCGGGTCGGTGACCTGGGTGCGGGCGCGTTTGAGCGACTCGAACGCGGCCTCCGGGTCGAGGTGGCTCTCCAGCGCGCCCAGCTCGGCCATGATCTCCGCGCGCATCCCGTTGTCCGGCAACGGTTCCTGCAGCAGCCTGCGGAGGTAGCGGATGGCCTTGTCCGGGCTGGGCTCGGTGCGGGCCGCCTCGCGCAGCGCCTGGATCACCCAGTCCGCGCCGATCGGGCCGCTGGCCAGCAGGTGCTCGCCGGCGCACTCGCCGCGGCGGTGGAAGTGCCGGGCCGCACGGGCGTGCGCGGCCTCGCGTTCCGGGCTGGTCATGGTGTGCAGCAGGGCGGACCGGGCGATCGGGTAGGTGATGGCCAGCGGTTCCTCGCCGACGAAGCCGAGGTCGCCAAGCAACCGCGCGGCCGAGGTGGCGACCTTGACGTCCAGCCCGGCGGCCTCGGCGGCCAGCCCGATGTCGGCCGGCCCGGCCAGCGCGACGGCCTTGGCCAGCGCGACCAGGTGCGGGCCGTACCCGGCGAGCCGCGGCACGAGGCTGTCGGCGATCGAGGCGGCGGCCAGCTCGATGCCTTCCGGCGTGCGCGGGGTCGCGGCTGCCATCAGCTCGCGCAGCAGATACGGGTTGCCGCCGGTGGCGAGGTAGCAGGCGTGCAGGTACTCGTCCGAGGACGGGCCGATCATGCGCGCGCAGCCGGCCGGTTCCAGGCCGGTCAGGGTGATCCGCTCGACCGGGCCGGTCAGCTCGCCGACCAGGCTGGACCGGACCGGGCCGCAGGTCAGCACCATGGTCACCGGCAGGCCGGCGAGCCTGCGGCGCATGAAGGTGAGCCACCGGAGGCTCGGCTCGTCGGCCTTGTCGACGTTGTCCACGCCGATGAACACCGGCTGGCTGGTGGCCAGGGTGCGCAGGTACCGGGACAGGTAGCGAAGCGCGCGGTGCATGTCGGTCAGCTCGAAGTCGTCGAGCTTGCCGGCGAACAGCTGGTCGACCACGCCGAACGGGAAGTCCGCCTCGGACAGCGAGCCCTGGGCGGTCATCACCCGCGCACCGGCCGCCTCGGCCTGCCGGGCCATTTCGGCCAGCAGCGTGGTCTTTCCGGTTCCGAGCCTGCCCTCGACACAGGTTATTCGGTTCCGAAATTCCCCTGACCCGGCCCTGAATTCGGGCCCGTCATTTTTTCCGTCCAAAACCTCAGTCATGACAACCCCCGCAAGGCACGTCTCCCGAGAATATCAGCGCGACCATTCGGCGGTACTAACAAATATCCATAACTCCGCGATTATGATTGGTCCTCCTCACGGGAACTCCACCACTTGGCGTATACCGGCGAGGACCGCATGACCTCCAGGTAGCGGGCCAGCATGCGTTCGTAGACCTGGTCGGCGACCGGTGCTATGAGCGAGTCGCCGCGCCACGCGACCAGCAGCCGCCGGTAGTGCGGGTTGCCGGCGATGGGGCGAAGGACCACGTCACCTCGGGGGTCGGCGGTCGGGAAGTAGCAGCCGACCGCCTCGCCGCTGCTGACCAGCAGGCTGGCCGCGACCGAGCTGGCCACCCGGTGGCGCACCTGGGGGACGAAACCGGCCGCGCCGCACGCCAGCCGGAAGCTGGCCAGGCCGCCCGATTCGTCGTCCGGCGGGAGCACCCATTCGGCTTCGGCCAGGTCGGCCAAGACAATTTCGTCTTCTGTCGCAAGCGGGTGGTTGGCCGGCAGGCCGATGAAGAACGGCTCGGCGAGCAGCACCCGGTGTTCAATGCCGGTGCCGAGATAGATGGGATAGCGCGGGAATTCGTGCAGGACCGCGACATCAATGCTGTTCGTGCCGAGGGCCTCGATGACCGGGCGGACCTCGCTGGCGATCCAGCTCGACACGTCGGGCACCGCGAGCACTTCGCGGACGACCGTCACCAATGTGGGTGTCAGCCGGTTGTCGATGCCGCCCACCCGGATCACTTTCTCCTGGTCATGCCCGGTGAGGTGGTCGCCGACGGCGCCGAGCCGGTCGAACCGCTCGACCAGTTCGCGGGCCTCGTCGATGAAGTGCTTGCCCAGCTCGGTGACCACGATGCCGTCCCGGCCGCGGCGGAACAGGTGGCCGCCGACCTCGCGCTCGATGCGTTGCAGCTGGGACGACAGACCCGGCTGGGTGACCTGCAGGATCGCCGCCGCGCGGCTGATCGAGCCCGCCTCCGCCACCGCCAGCACCGTGCGCAGGTGCCTGATCTCCAGTCGCATGCCCCCGCTCCACCTCCGAAGCCGTTCGCGTTCGCAACTGGACGCTTCGGTCGCCCCGAACACAGTATGCGAAACCCCGTTCATTTCCCAATCCGGCTCTTGTGCCGCCGGACGATAAGGGTAACGTCGCAGTGGTGTCCCGGTTCACCGCAGAAGTCCAATAGCTCGATGTCCAGACTTGTCGATCTTTATGACGGTTTCCTCTTCGAACTGGACGGATTACTGGACGCCGACGGCGGGCTCATCCCCTACGCGAGGGAAACACTGCGGGCACTGACCCGTGTGGCATTCCTGACAAACAACGTCACCTCCACCCCGGTGCAGGTGACCGCATTGCTGGCCGGCCTGGGCGTCGCTGCTCACCACGGCCAGGTCGTCACCCAGTCGCAGGCGGCGGCGCGACTGGTCGGCGGCCTGGTGCCCGGCCGGCCGGACGAGTTCGTCCTCGGCACAGCGCCTACCCGTGCCGAGGGCGAACCGTCCTATCCCCCACTGATCCGCGCGGCGGTCCACCGCACCCGCGCCCGCCGCCCCCTGGTCGTCACCGGCCGGTTGAAGTGCGTCGCAGCGGCGCGAGCCCTCCGCCTCCCCACCGTCCTGCTGCTGACCCCCACCTCAGACCTCACCGAACTCCTCCACACCCCACCCCCACTCCGCCCGACCTTCGTAGCGACCGACATCCGGGACCTGTTCCGCCGCCAGCCCATCGTCGACTGCGACAGCAGGTATTGGTCGTGCGAAGGCTGGATCGCCACCGTGAGCCACGGCGAACTCCGCCTCTACCCCGGCCCGCTCAGCTCCCTCGCCGCCGGCGCCCGCGTCCTCTGCGCCGCCGCCTGGAACCACCCCGGCCCCACCCTCGAAACCACAGCAGCCCTGGAACTGTTCACCCAACTGGTCGACGAGTCAGGGTGAGTGCCGCTCGAACGTGGACTCCCCCGTTGCGTAGACGCAGCCCATCTTGACTGAGGCGATGTAGTCGAGCAGGTCATCGGAAGGCCGCTCCGGTAGCAGGACAGCAAGCTTGGCTGTGTTCTTGAGGAACCGTCGATAGTCGAGAAGTTGCCCAACAGCCATCCGCACAGCTGGCCTGGAGGCATTGCTCTTGACCTCATACAACTCGTTGTCTGTTTGATCCCACAGGTCCGTGTACAGGTTGGTCTTGTAGAACTGGATCCGCCACCGCTCTACTTCGTGGCCGCGCGACTGCAAGTAGAGCTTGTACCGCTCGACCAGCGCACTCTCATGGCGCCTGGCCTTGCCGGGTTCCCGGCCAGCGACGTCGTATTCATCATCAGCCCACTGTTCCAAAGGGACGGTGGTGCTGGTCGGCACGATCAATGCGTCTTGGTGAGGAGCATCAACCGGCGGGAGACGAACCACGTCTCCCTTCGCCTTCAGATGGAAGACAACCACTTCCCGGTCGTCGCCATGGTTGTCCGGCGCGCGCTCATACCGGTACGGCCGGTCGGCATCGACGACGAACTCGCCGAGGTAGGAGTGCACCTTGCCGCCCGGGCTGAGCTTCCGGCCTGTCCACTTGAATAGCCGCAGCGCCCGGCCTTCGCGGGCGTGGTTGAGCAGCGACTTGTTGCCTGACGTGAGCGTCTGGTCACCCGTCTGGCCTTCGCCGGTGTAGTTGTACACCGAGCCGTCGGGATCCCAGCCATCGAAGTTGTATCCGTGCTGCTTACCGGCTGACGGGTCGGTGAAGACCAGGATGTTCGGTGTCTTCGTCGACGCTAGAATGCCGCCCTGCCTACCGCCGCCGTACAGCGCCTGCAACTCGGCACGCGTCGCCTCAGCGCCGAGCTCAGTCACCCATTCAGCTGTCGTTGCCACCGGGACAAGTTAACGGCGGACACCGACAGTCACACATGGGTGTGGAGGGGGCCGCCGTTGTAGGTGATTGCGTCGGTGAAGGCGGTGAGGAGGTTGAGGTCGGTGTTCTGGAGTTCGGCGAGGGCGCGGTGGAGGTTGAGGACGATGCGCTCGGGGTCGGCGAGGGGCTGGAACTCGCCGAGGTCGGCCTCCTGCGCGGCCTGCAGCGGGGTGAGGCCTTTGGCCAGGGCGTTCTCGGCGGTGGTCTGGATGAACGTGTAGTACCGGTGGTGGAGGTCTAGGACGTCGGTGAAGTCCTCGCCGCGGATCAGGGGGCCATGGCCGGGCACGATGGTCTCGGCGGGGAAGGTCCGCAGCCACTCGATCGAGCGAATCGCGCCCGGGATCGAGCCCATGAACACCAGGGGTGTGCCCTGGTGGAAGATCAGGTCGCCGGTGAACAGCACCGACGCGGCGGGGATCCAGGCCACGACGTCGCCCTGGGTGTGCGCGGCGTGGCCGGGGTGGTAGAGCTGGACCTCGGTGGACCCGGCGAACAGCGACAGCGACGAGTCCAGCACCACGGTGGCCGCGCGCACCTCGGTGACGCCCCAGTCGGGGGTCGGCGACCAGACCGGTGGGGTGTTCGTCAGCAGGAAGTCGGCCAGCAGACCGTCGCGGGTGGCGCGGTGCGCGACGATCGCGGTGGAGTCGGGCAGCAGGATGTTGCCGTAGGTGTGGTCGCCGTGGAGGTGGGTGTTCACGGCGAACGAGATCGGCGCATCACCCGAAACAGCACGGACCGCGTCCAGGAACAGCGTCGTCCGGCGGGCCGTGGCGCACGTGTCGATCAGGATCGTCGACTCCGTAATGACGACCGCACCGGCGTTGTTGATCCACCACGTGCCATCGGGCTGGATCCACGCGTGGACCCCTGGCGCGATCTCGTGCAGACCTGGCTCGCTCATACCGCCCAACCTAGAGCAACCGGAGCTGTCTGGACCGCTGTGATGTCTTGCCGGCCAGACGTTCCACCAGCCGGTCGTCGCGCAACGCACGCAGGAACGGTGAAGGTTCGCCACGATGGCTCAGGTACAGGTGGGTCTGCGCGCGGGACACGCCGACGAAGAACAGCCGCCGCTCCTCATCGTCCTCAGTGGCCCATTGGATCGGCAGCACCCCGGCGGCGCAGCCGACGATGAACACCACCGGGAACTCCAATCCCTTTGAGGCGTGCAAGGTCAGCAACGAGATCCGGTTCGCCCGCGGGTCCCAGGTGTCCACTTCGGCCCCGAGCGTCAGCTCGGCCACAAAGGACTCGGGTGACCGCTTGGAAGCTAGCGGCGCCAGCAGTTCAAGCGCATCCGAAACCTCGTCATCCAAGGAAGGAGCAGCCGAGGCAGCCGCCTGACGCAGCAACGCCATGGTGTCGCCAGGGCCGGGCACGAAGTGCTTCAACAGCTCCTGCACGCCAGGATGCAGGGAAAGCGGGGAGTGCGACCGTTTCTGGTACGGCAACCCCTCCCGCGACAACGCCTCCATCACCGGCCGCGCCTGCGCATCCGTCCGATAGAGCACCGCGATGTCGTCAAAGGACAGTCCACCTTGGACACCGTCACCGGAGACCCGGCCCGAGTCCCGGGAATGGAACGAGGACCCGCCCAGGAGTTCCTCGATGGTCTGCACCACGAACTGCGCCTCGGCGTCCTCGGACGAGGCCGGGTAGATGCCGATCCGCTGGCCGTCGCCCTCCCGCATCGCCTGCAGGTCGCGGTCCGGCACCAGCGTCGACGGCTTGATGGCCGCCACCGCACCGGCCACGATCACCGGGCTCGACCGGTAGTTGCGGGTCAGCTGGACCGTGCGGGCGTTCGGGTAGTCCCGTTGGAACCGCAGGAAGAACCCGACGTCCGAACCGCGGAACGAGTAGATGGCCTGGTCCGGGTCGCCGATCGCGCACAGGTTGCCATGCGGCGGCGTGAGTTCCTGCAACAGCCGGTACTGCAGCTCGTCAACGTCCTGGTACTCGTCGACACAGATCCACTTGTACCGTGCTCGGTAGTGCTCGACGAGATCGATCTGCCGGGACAGCAACGTCACCGGCATCGCCAGCAGGTCGTCGAAGTCGACGAGGTCCCGGCTGGTCATCGCCTTGTCGTAGTGCTCGACCAGCCCGATCAGGTCGCCGTCGATCTCCTCGCCCATCGGCAGCTCCCCGGCCGCCGAAGCCGCCAGCCCGGCCGCGACGGTCCGCTTCACCCGCGAGATGTCCTCCAGCGCCTTGCGAAGCCCCGGCGCCTCATCGCCGAGGATCTCCCGCAGCACGGACAGCCGCGTCGACTCGTCGGCCACCGAGAAGTCCGGCGCCAGCCCCAGCACGGCGTGCTGCTCGCGCAGGATCTGCAGACCGAATTGGTGGAACGTGGCGACGTTCACGGCACCGTCGATCAACGCCGCGAGCCGTTCCCGCATCTCCTCGGCCGCCCGCCGGGTGAACGTGATCGCCAGACAGCTTTCCGGCGCGACGCCGTGATCGCTGACCAGGTGCGCGATCCGGTGGGTGAGCGTCCGTGTCTTGCCCGTGCCCGGCCCGGCCACGATCAGCAGCTGGCCCTCCACAATGGACGCGGCCGCGCGCTGGTCGGGGTCCAGACCATCTAGCAGAGCCCCGGCGGGTTTCACCACAACAGGTTCTGCGGCAGCCGGAGTGTCCACAGTGGGCTGGGTCTTGACGACCCGCCGCGGCACGATGACCTCTTCCACCACCGGCATGTCGAACAGCCCGGGCACCTGGTCGGTGGGCGCGTCCAGCTCTCCCTTGCCGAACAAGGAGATCACGCCGTACTCGCCGTCGAAACCAGGGTCGCAGCGGACCTGCCCGGCGCGCAGCCGGGAGATCGCCTTGTGCACCTTGGCGTCCTTGATCTCGTCGAGCGGGATCTCCATCAGCATTGGCAGTTCCGGCCCATGCGTCTGCACCAGCTCGTCCACCGCCTTGGTGACGGCCTTGCTCTTCGGCCCCACCTTGAAGATCTCGCCGATGATCTCCGGCAGCGGCACGATGCTCCACGCCGAGCCCGCGTTCGCCGGCCGCACCCCGGCATCCCGGTCGGCCAGCTCCTCGACCCGGTGCAGCACACCGACAGTCAGCGGCTTGTTGCACGTCGGGCAGGTCAGGTTATGCCGCTTGGTCTCCTCGGGCTCCATCCGGACGTCGCACTTGCGGTGCCCGTCCAGGAAGTACTTGCCCTCCTCGGGGAACATGTCCACCGTGCCGACGTACCCGCCGCCGCCCCGCAACGCGTCCCGCAGGGCGAAGTAGCTCAGCTCGGTGTCGAAAACGGTGGCGTTGCGGCCAAGGATGGGCGGCGAGTGCGCGTCGGAGTTGGAGACCAGCGTGTACGAGTCCAGCCCGGACACCCGCCAGTTCATGTACGGGTCACTGGACAGCCCGGTCTCCACAGCGAAGATCTCGTCCGCCAGGTCCACATAGCAGTCAGCGACCGCGTCGAACCCGGATTTCGAGCCCAGCACGGCGAACCAGGGCGTCCACACGTGCGCGGGAACCAGGTACGAGCCCTCGCCGGACTCCAGCGTGATCTCCAGCAGGTCACGCGAGTCCAGCCCCAGGATCGGGCGGCCGTCCGAACCCAGGTTGCCGATCTTGGCCAGTGCCGCGGTGAACTTGTCGGCGGCCTCGAAGGACGGCACATAACACAGATGGTGAACCTTGCGGGTGCGGTCGTCGCGCTTGTAGATGGTCGAGATCTCGACCTCGAGCATGAACCGCACCTCGCCGTGGCAGCTCGGCGGCAGCTTGCGCAGCACCTCGGCATCCACGTCGTCGCGCAGCTTGAACAGCCCGGACTCGGCCGGTTCCAGCGTCTCGCGCAGCTCCTGTGCCCAGGCCGGATGCGTGAAGTCACCGGTGCCCAGCACGGTGATCCCCTTGCGCCGCGCCCACCATGCCAGGTTCCGCACGTCACAGTCGCGGCTGCAGGCCCGGCTGTACTTCGAGTGCACGTGGAGATCAGCGTAATAACGCACCGACGGATCCTGCCATGCCGCCCGGTGAACACCGCGCAAGGCACGCCTACCAGGCGTCTCACCAGGTGGACCTGGCGAAACCGCACTGGCCGCGCTGATCAGCGGCAGGCAAAGGTGGCGTGACAGTCCGGCAACACAACGGCCCTGATCAGCGTGATGGGCTCGATGCATGACGCACGACACAGCACCCCAGCCTGGTGAGACCACCAGGCGGCTGATGGGCCTGGCCGAGACCTGCACGAGCACGGCACGGTTACCAACGAGGTGCGCACGGCCGGCCCGGTGACCGTGCCCCGGGTGGCGTCCCGGCTGGGGCTGGCCGAGGGCGTGGTTCACCATATCCTTCACCAGCGCCCCGTCACGGC
>CBIMJO010000256.1:0-9346 GCA_966244135.1 uncultured Actinocrispum sp.
GGGGATCGCGCGCATGAACCCGTGCAGCACGAACGTGTAGAAGCCGAGCCCGAACCCGATCTGCACCACGATCAGCGCGGTCAGGGTGTCGTAGATACCCAGCACCTCGGACAACCGGGACACCGGGACCAGCAGGATCTGCGGTGGCAACAGGTTCCCGCCGAGCATGACCAGCAGGATGGTGCGCCGGAACGGGATGTCGAAGCGGCTCAGCGCGAACGCCGCCATCGCGCCGAGCATCAGCGTTATGATCACCGTGGGGATGGTCACGATCAGACTGTTGAGCATGGCCTGGTTCTCGCCGCCCGCGCTCCACGCCTCACCGAAGGCGGAGATGGAGAACGAGTGCGGCAGGCTGCCGACCCCGTTCTGCGCGATGTCGTCGAACGTGCGGAACGCGGTGACCAGCACCAGCCCGATCGGCAGCAGCCACAGGATCGAGATACCGCCGACGAACGTGTGGTACGCGGCGGTACGCAAGCGTTTCATCAGTCCGCCTCCCTGAAGGCCCGCACCAGGTATCCGACGATGACGCCGAACGCCAGGACGAAGATCACCACGGCCAGCGCCGACGCATAGCCGAGCCGCAGCGACTGGAACGCCGTCGAGTACATGTACGTGCTCAGCAGCTCCGACGAGTGGAACGGCCCGCCGCGGGTCAGCGCCCAGACCACGTCGAACGATCGCAGTGAGTCGATCACGATCACCGACAGCACCACCGAGTTCACGCTGGACAGCTGCGGCAGCGTGATGTTCGTGAACTTCTGCCAGGCGCTGGCGCCGTCCACAGTGGCCGCTTCGTAGAGCACCGGGTCGATGCCCTTGAGACCGGCCAGGTACAGCACCATGATGTAGCCGATCTGGCGCCACAGAGCGGGAACGATGACCGCGTACATCGCGGTGTCCGGGTCGGCCAGCCAGGAGTGCTGCCAGCTCTCCAGGCCGAGCGAGCCCAGCAGGTTGTTGATCAGGCCGTCCGGCTGGTACATCGCCTGCCAGATCAGCGAGGTGGCCACCAGCGAGAACACCACCGGCGTGAACAGGGCCGAGCGGTAGAACCCGACCCCGCGCCGTTCCTTGGCCAGCAGCATGGCCATGCCCAGGCCGCCGAGCGCGGACAGCCCGCCGAAGAGGATGAGCCACAACACCGTGTGCCACAACGCGGACAGGAAGATCTCGTCGGAGAACATCTCGACGTAGTTGCCCAGGCCGACCGCCCGCGGCGCGGTCATCCCGTCCCAGCTGGTGAACGACAGGAACACGCCCTGGATCGCCGGCCAGAACACGAAGAAGCCCTCGACCGCCAGCGGGACGAGCACGAAGGCCAGCAGCACCGGCGACAGCCGTTTGCGCTTGCGCCGCTGGACCGGCGCGGGCCGTGTCCTGGGACGCTCGACGGTCAGTGTCGCCACCTCGGCACCCTCCCTGTCAACGATCGAAGTACGAAGTGGACGGCCGGCCGCCCGCCTCGCCGCATCCGCGGGCGGGCGGCCGGTCCAGGAAGGTCAGGCCTTCCAGATCTTCTCGGCCGCGCTCTGCCAGTCGGTCAGGATCGAGTCGATCTGGCCGGGCTGGTCGAAGAACTTGACCAACGCGGTGTCCGCGGTCGGCTGCAGCGCGTCGGAGGAGTCCCGGTTGAAGAACTGGGTGATCTCCTTGGCGTCCGCGAGCAGCTTCTTGCCCTTGTCCACCAACGGGGTCGACGCCGCCTTGGCGTTCGCGTTGAGCGGCAGCACGGTGCTGGTCGACGCCTTGACGTACACCTCCTGCGCCTCCGGGGTGGCCATATAGGCCAGGAACTCCTTGGTACCGGCCACATGCGCGGAACGGGCGCTGGCGAAGAACCCGTCGGTCGGGCCCTCCTCGGCGACCGGCACGCTCGGGTCGATGATCGGGAACTGGAAGAAGTCGATGTCGTCCAGCTGGTCCTTGGGCGCCGCGTCGGCGAAGAACGTGCCGATCAGCATCATCGCCGAGCGTCCCTGCAGCAGCGACGTGGTCGCGTCCTGGAAGGACACCGCGGTGGCCTGCTTGTCGAAGTAGGGCAGGACCGTCTTCCAGCGGTCGAACACCTTCTTGACCTGCGGGTCGGTGAAGCTGTGCTCGCCAGCCAGCAGCTCGCGGTGATACGGCGCGCCGTTGATCCGGATGTTGAGGTAGTCGAACCAGGCCGACGCGACCCACGGCGTGCCGCCGCCCGCGCCCAGGCCGATCGGCGCGACGCCCTTGCCCTGCAGCGTCTGGCAGAGCGCGATGAACTCGTCCCAGCTCTTCGGCGGCTGCGCGCCCCACTTGGCGAAGTTGGACTTGCGGTAGAACATGCCCCACCAGTAGTTGCTGATCGGGACGATGACCTGCTTGCCGTTCTTGTCCGTGCACAGCGACTTCACCGCGTCGCTGTAGCCGGACGTCTTCTGCCACACATCGCTGATGTCCAGCAGCAGACCCTTGTCGGCATACGACCGGGCCACGCTGCCCACGTACCACGTGTACACATCGGACGGTTGCTGCGAGGTGAGATAGCTCGGCAGCTGCGTCCGGAAGGTCTCCGACGCGATCGTGTTCAGGGTGGCCTGGGTGCCCTTCTTGGCGTTGAACGAGTCGATCAGCGCCTGCATGGCCGCCTTCGCGGCGGGCGCCGAAAGGTTGGACTCGATACTGACCGCGCCGGTCGTCTGCCCGCCGGCTCCCCCGGTGGCCGACGTGGCGCATCCCCCGAGGAACGTCGCCGCCCCAAGGCCGCCGATACCTGCTAAGAACCCTCTGCGGCTCAGGCCGTCGTTGTTCATTGGGCCTCCATCTCGCTACCTGCACTGCTAGCGCTGGCGACGAGATTGCAAGAGTGCCGCGCCCATGTCAAGATAAATTACTAAATTATTAGCGATGCGTGCCCTGGGATACTTGAGCGGGAGACCGACCGAAGGGACCGAAAGTGGCCGACTACCAGCTTCGCGGGGTGCACGGGCAGACCGTCGCGGCCCTGGCCGGGCGCATCCTGTCCGGCGACATCCCGGAGGGTGCGACGCTGGACCTGGTGACGCTGCGCGAGGAGCTGGACGTCAGCCTGACCGCGCTGCGTGAGGCGTTGAAGGTGTTGTCCGCCAAGGGCCTGGTCGACGCCAGGCAGAAGCGCGGCACGTTCGTTCGCGCCCGCGAGGCCTGGAACATGTTCGACGTGGACGTCATGCGGTGGCGCTCGGCCGGCCCGCCCGACCTCGGGCTGCTGGAGGACCTGACCGAGGTCCGGTCGGTGATCGAGCCCGCCGCGGCCCGGATGGCCGCCGAACGCGCCACCGCCCAGGACATCGAGGACCTCGCCGCGGCGCTGGCCCGGATGGCCGACCCCGCGCAGGACGCCATCGAGGCCGACCTGGACTTCCACCGCGCCCTGTTCGGCGCCACGCACAACCAGTTACTGGTGGAGATGCAGCGCGTGCTCGCCAACGGCCTGGCCATGCGCGACAAGGTCGTGCACGCCGTCGAGGCGGACGACCCGGTGCCCAGCCACCAGAAGGTGCTGGACGCGATCAGCCGCGGCGACTCCCCCGCGGCCGAGCTGGCCATGCGTGAGCTGCTGGACAAGGCCACGGAGGACTTCCAGCGCGCCTCCGAGCCGGTGATCGAGTACCGCCCCTCGCACTAGTCGGTGGGCAGCAGGCTGTAGACGACCGTGTCCCGGCGGCCGTCCTTGAAGCGGATGTGTGAGCGCAGCACGCCTTCCTTACGGAAACCGACCTTCTCCGCCACGCGTTGGGAGGCGAGGTTGTCCGGGCCGCAGGTGAGTTCCAGGCGCGCCAGGGCCAGGTCCTTCAACGCCCACTCCGCCATCAGCCGCAAGGCCCTCGTGGCCACGCCACGGCCACGCGCGTCCGCGGCCACCCAGTAGCCCACGGACGCGCGTTCCTCGGCCAGATCGACGTCGTAGCAGGACGTGGCGCCCCAGATGGTGTCCGGGTGCGCAGCGTCCACAATGGCCAGGTTCAGCGAGATCCCGGCCAGCCGGTCGGCCTCCTGCACGTCGAACCGCCCGGCCAGATGCTCCAGGGTGAACGGCTCGGCCGACGGCCAGGAGAACCGCTGGATCAGCGGATCCGAGAACGCCTCGAAGCGGCGCCGCTCGTCGGACCGGCGCCACGGACGCAGCATGAGGTCATCGTCGGTCAGCGGTGGGTCAGGGAACGGCAGCTCCATGATCCCAACGTAGCCTCACCACTCGGCGAAGCTGCCGTCCGCGTGCCGCCAGACCGGCGAGTGCCAGTCGTGCCCCTGCCGGTCGGCCCGGCGGACCTGGTCCTCGTCGATCTCGATCCCCAGCCCCGGTCCCAGCGGCCGGGCCGCGTACCCACCGGCGAAGTCGAACGGCGACGAGTCGGTCAGGTAGTCGGTGTACTCGGTGCCCACGTTGTAGTGCATGCGCAGGCTCTGTTCCTGGATCAGGAAGTTCGGCGTGGCGAAGGCGACCTGCAACGCCGACGCCAGCGAGATCGGCCCCAGTGGACAGTGCGGGGCCAGGCTGGCGCCGTAGATCTCGGCCAGCGCGGCGATCCGGCGCAGCTCGGAGATCCCGCCCGCGTGCGACGGATCGGGTTGCAGCACGGCGACTCCGGCGTCCAGCACGGGTTTGAACTCCCACCGCGAGTACAACCGTTCCCCCGTGGCGATCGGGACCGAGCTGCACTCGACCACCGAGGCCCACGCGTTGCCCTGGGTCTCGCCCAGGATCGGTTCCTCGACGAAGATCGGCTGCACCTCCTCCAGCATCGGCAGCAGCCGCCGGGCCATCGCCGGCGAGACCCGGCCGTGGAAGTCGATCGCCAGGTCCCGGTCCGGGCCCAGCACCGCCCGCGCCTCACGGGCCCGCTCCAGTACGGCCTGCGCCTCGGCGGGGGTGTCCACGGCGCGCATCGGGCCGCAGCCGTTCATCTTCACCGCGGTGAAGCCGCGTTCCACTTGTGCCGTAACGGCTTGCGCGATCCCCGAGGGGCGGTCCCCGCCGACCCAGGAGTACACGCGCACCTGGTCGCGCACCGGCCCGCCGAGTAACTCGTGCACCGGCGCGCCCCGGTACTTCCCCGCGATGTCCCACAGCGCCTGGTCGAACCCCGCGAGCGCACTGGAGAGCACCGGGCCGCCGCGGTAGAAACCCCCGCGCCGCAACACCTGCCAGTGGTCCTCGATGCGCAGTGGGTCCTGCCCGATCAGGAGGTCCGCCATCTCGTGCACGGCGGCCCGCACCGCCGCGGCCCGCCCCTCGACGACCGGCTCGCCCCAGCCAGCGATCCCCTCGTCCGTGCTGACCTTCAGGAACAGCCAGCGCGGCGGCACGAGGAACGTCTCGATACCGGTGATCTTCAACCGTGCTCCCTCACGACGAGTCCTTCATGACCGTCCAGCCGCCGTCCACCACGACACTGGCCCCGGTCATGAAAGACGCCTGCGATGACAACAAGAACGCGATGACCGACGCGACCTCGGCCGGATCTCCCAGCCGTCCCAGCGGGGTCGCGGCCGCGCTGCGGTCCCGGTCCGCCTCGGACACCCGGTCCCACGCCCTGGTGAGGACCGGGCCCGGCAGCACGGAGTTCACCCGGACGGCGGGCGCGTACTCCACGGCCAGCTGGGAGGCAAGGGACTTCAGGCCGCCCTTGGCCGCCGCGTACGCCGGGTGCCCGGGGATCCCCACGATCGCGTGCACCGACGAGACCAGGACGATCGCGCCGTTGCGTTCCCGCAACGAAGGCAGGCACGCGTGCGCGCCCAGGTACGCGGCGGTCAGGTTGACCTCGAGCTGCCGGGTCCACTCCGCCCGGGTGGTCTGGTCCAGGGGTTTGACGTTCACCGTGAAGGCGTTGCTCACCAACGCGTCCACGCCGTCGACCGAGGCGAGCACCCGGTCCCAGGTCTCGTCGGCGGCCACGTCACCGATGATCGTGACGTGCTCACCGTCCTGGATGTCAATGCCCGCAACGGTGTACCCGTCGTCCTTGAGACGGCGACAGGCCGCGGCGCCGATTCCCGACGCCGCGCCCGTCACCACCGCGACCCTAGAAGTCACAACACCACCTGGTGCACCCGTCCGTTGACGCCGCGGAACGCGACCCACGCGGATCCGTTGTCCCCGGCGGCCACGCCCAGGGAGCCGTCGAACGCGTTGCTCGGGAACTCACCACGCGGGAACCATCCTCCCCATGAGCCGTCGGAGAAGTTGCGCTGCCACAACGTGTAGTCGCTGGCCCGCGCGAACAGGTAGATCCGGCCGAGGGTGGCCACAATGGCCGGGCTGCCGCTGATGGTGCCACCGAGGCTGGCCCACGCGCCGTTCTCCCAGATCCAGACCGAGTCGTCGGCGGTGCGCACGGCCACGTGCGGGCCGTTGCCGTCCACCACGGCGCTCGGGCGGCCGTAGATCGGCTTGCCGTTGGGCGCGCCGATGCTGGACCACCACGCGTTCGACGGGCGCTGCCACACCTGGCCGTCCTTGCCACGGGCGAACAACGTCCAGCTGCTGGGCGAGGTGAACGCGACCGTGGGAGCGTCGGTGAGGGTGCCGCCCAGCCAGATCCACGAGCCCCACCGTCCATTTTGGAACGTCCGCTGGTAGGCCGCGTTGTCCGTGCCGCGGACGAACAGGTCGATCCGGCCGCCGGCCGAGCCGTAGGCGGCGGGCTGCCCGAGGATGCGGTGGCCGTCCAGGCGGGTCCACTGCTGAGACCAGTTCGCACCCTTCCGAGTGTTCATCAGAACGGTGCCGTCCGCTGCACGGGTGAACGCGGCCGCGTCGGTGTCGGAGAACCGGACGAGCGCCGGGCTGGCCGTGGCGTCGCCGCCGAGGTCCGCGCCAGGGGCGTAGTCTGTGCCGCTCAGCTTGAGCATCGCGGTGCCGTGCGGGGCAACCGTCGTGGAGTAGGAACTGGTGAACGTGCCGAGGTCCTTGCGCTGGCGCAGATCGCGGATCTGCACGTCGCCGGACAGGCCGGCCTTGGTGAAGTCGACCGAGATCGCGGAGGGCGTGTCGTTGCGGTTGAGCAGCACCACGGACCGCTGGCCGCGCCCAGACAAGACCTTGCTGTAGACGTCGCCCACGCCGGAGGTCTGGATACGCACGCCCTGGATGCCGAGCTTGTCCTGGTCGACCGCGATGATCTCCGGGTTCTTCAACGTGTTCAGCATCGACTGCGGCAGCGTGCGCGGGTCGGAGCCGATGATCAGCGGCCCGGCCATCTGCGCCCACATCACCAGCTGCGTGGTGGACTCCTCCTCGTTGAGCTCGTAGCTGCCGTCGGGCAGCTTGCGCATGGGCAGCAGGTAGTCCGCGTCGTTCCAGTGGCCGGGGCCGTTGGCCTCGGGGTGCCAGGCGTTGGTGTCCATGGCGCGCACGATGTTGGCCCACTCGCCCGGGGTCGGGTTGCCGAACGCGAGGTCGGTGTAGGTGCGCCAGGAGTCACCGGTGGTCGGGCCCCAGATGTAGTTGTTGTTCGCGGCCTGCTCGGGGGTGATCGGCACGCCCCACTCGCTGGTCACCGGGTTGCACAGGTTGAGCAGCATCTTGCGGCCGGACTTGGCGACCGCCGCGCTGAACTGGCCGAACGCCGTGCCCGGGTCCAGCTTCTGGGCCAGGCCGCAGAGGAAGTCCACCTTGATGGCGTCGAACTTCCAGTCGGCGAACTGCTTGGCGTCGCGCTCGTAGTACCCGCCGCCGCTGCCCAGTCCGCAGCTCTTGCCGCCGTCGTAGGCACCCGCGTCGGTGTAGATCCCCGCGCGCAGGCCACGCCGGTGCAGATAGTCGACAATGGACGGAATGCCGTGCGGGAACCGAGTCTTGTCGGCAGCCAGCCGGCCCTTGTCGTCGCGCGGCGGCGTGGCCTGCCAGCCGCCGTCCAGCCACACGATGTCGTAGCCCGCGTTGCGCAAACCGCTGGACACCAGGAAGTCCGCGACGCCCTTCACCGCGTCCTCGGTGGGCGCACCCAGCCCGTAGTAGGTGTTCCAGCCCATGTAGGGCGTCGGCGCCAGGCCGCTGTCGTAGTACTGCGGCGCGCCCTGGTCCACCGCCCCGGCGGGACTCCCATGATCGCCGCCGTAGAGGTCGCTGTCGGCCGACACCCCCGGCGCGACAACCACCCCGGCCAACACCGCCAGGACACAAGCCTGAACCAAACGACGCATCATCGCGACGCCCTCACTTCCGGCACGGGACTTCTCCGCAGGTGAGATTGCCTTGCCGCAGCTCAGGTGTCAACGTTTATTAATAATTAATGAGCTGTTATGGGCGCGTGGCCGCGCGGTGGGTCGGGCATGCTGTGCGCGTGAGCGAGACACCAGGTTCTCCAGGGCCGCGATCCCGAGGGCCCCGTTCGGACGCGCTGCGCAACCACCGGCTGATCGTGGCGGCGGCGCGCGAGGCGATCGAGGAGTCCGGGGCGTCGGTGCCGCTCGAGGACGTGGCCAAGCGCGCGGGGGTCGGGATGGCGACCATCTACCGCCGGTTCGCGGGGCGCGACGACCTGATGCGCGCGGTGTTCGAGCAGTTCTTCACCGACGAGATCGAACCGCTGGTCACGGCCGCGCTCACCGAGCCCGATCCGTGGCGTGGCCTGGTCCGTGCGCTGGAGACGGCGGTGGCCGCGGTGGTCGAGCACGAGGTCCTGCTGCAGGCGGCGCGGGACGCGGGGGTGATCACGGTGGATGTCGCGGCGGGTTTCCTTGAACCGGTGGGGGAACTGCTGCGGCGGGCACAGCGGGACGGCATGGTGCGGGCCGACCTTGACCCGGCGGACCTGCCGGTGCTGGTGACGATGGCGATGACCACTGTGTCCAAAGTGTCCGCTGACACACCCGGTCACCAGGAGGGCGGCGCGTGGCGCCGGTATCTGGCCATCGTGCTGGACGGGATCCGCGCCGGGGCGGCGACCGGTGAGCTGCCGGGGCGCTGATCCGGCGATCCTTAAACGAGAAGTCTTTCTCGTTTAGGTGTACCTTCGGCCTACCAGCACGCTCCGGCGAGGAGGCCCGCATGACAAACCAGGTGCCGCTGCACATGCGGCGCGACGCGTTCGACCCGGTGCCCGGCCTGACCCGGGCCCGCGAGGACGCCGGTGTGGTCCTGGCGCAGAGCCCATGGGGGACACCGGCCTGGCTGGTCACCCGCTACGAGGATGTGCGGGCCGTGCTGGGCGACACCGGCCTGTTCAGCAACGCCTCGCTGATGCGCGAGGCCGCCGCCGCGCTGGGCATGAGCGCCGAGGACGAAGCCGCCGCCAGGGCTGGGAACCTGCTGGCCTACGACCCGCCGGAGCACAGCCGGGTCCGCCGGGAGGGACAGTCGGCGCTCGATCTCGGTCATGGC
>CBIMJO010000257.1:0-9311 GCA_966244135.1 uncultured Actinocrispum sp.
GGCGGCCTCGTCCAGGGCCGCGACCGGGTCGCCGAGGACCTCGATCAGCCCGGACAGCACGAGGTTGCCCACCGCGTGCCCGGCCAGCGCGCCGGTGCCGCCGAAACGGTGCTGGAACACCGTGTTCCACAGCTTGCCATTGTCGCCGGTCCCGGCCAGGGCCACCAGTGCCTTGCGCAGGTCGCCCGGCGGGAGCATGCCCAGCTCGCGGCGCAGCCGCCCGGACGACCCGCCGTCGTCGGCGACCGTCACCACGGCGGTCACCTCCGGCGTGATCTCCCGCAACGCGCTGAGCGTGGCATGCAGGCCGTGCCCGCCGCCGAGTGCGACCACTCTGGGCGGCACCTGCCCGTTCGCCCGGCTCGACCCGGACTGCCTGTCTGTCACCCGCGCCCCAAATCCCTTTTCATCGAAGCAAACCAGCCCGCCCGCGCCGCTGCGTCGCTCTGCACGCCGGACCGCCCGAAAGTACTCACTCGCGCCCGAGGTCGCGGTGCACCACCTTGACCGCCACTCCGTCCTCTTTGGACAACCGGGTCGCCAGCTCCTCGGAGATGGCGACGCTGCGGTGCTTGCCGCCGGTGCAGCCCACCGCCAGCGTGAGGTACCGCTTGCCCTCCCGGCGGTAGCCGGCGCCGATCAGCCGCAGCAGCTCGTGGTAGCGCTCGAGGAAGTCCTCGGCGCCCTCCTGGGACAGCACGTAGTTGCGCACCTCCGCGTCCAGGCCGGTCTGCTCGCGCAGCTCCGGGATCCAGAACGGGTTGGGCAGGAACCGCACGTCCATCACCAGGTCGGAGTCCATCGGCAGGCCGTACTTGTAGCCGAAGGACAGCACGGTCACCCGGGTCTGCGTCTCGGTGCCGCCGCCGAACGCGTCCTCGATCTTGGTGCGCAGCTGGTGCACCGACAGGGCCGTGGTGTCCAGCACCAGGTCGGCCGTCTCGCGCAACGGCGCCAGCAGGTGCCGCTCGGCCTTGATGCCGTCGGCCAGCCGCCCGTCGCCCTGCATCGGGTGGCTGCGCCGGACCGCCTCGAACCGCCGGATCAGCAGCTCGTCGGTCGCCTCCAGGAACAGCACCCGCGGCTTGTACCCGCGCGCGTCCAGGTCCTTGATGATCGCCGACAGGTCGTCGGTGAACGCGCGGCTGCGCACGTCCATCACCACGGCGACCTTGGTGATCGCGCCGCGCGCCTGCACGCCCAGCTCGACCATGGTGGCGATCAGCTCGGGCGGCAGGTTGTCCACCACGAACCAGCCAAGGTCCTCCAGGCACTTGGCGGCCGTGCTGCGGCCGGCGCCGGACAGGCCGGTCACCACCGCCACTTCGATTCCGGTGCTCCCGGCAGTCCCGGTGTTCCCGGTGTTGTGGTCGGACACGTCAGTTCCCCTCTGGTTCCCGCTGTGAGCTGTCCGCCGGCGTGCCGTCGGTCAGGGCGGCCGCCACGGCCTCCGCGGTGCGCCGGCCCACGCCCGGCACGCCGCTGATCTCGTCGATACTCGCCGCCCGCAGCCGTTTCAGCGAGCCGAAATGCTTGATCAGCGCGGTCTTGCGGGCCTCGCCGAGCCCCGGAACGGTGTCCAGGGCCGAGGTGGTCATCCGCTTGGCGCGCTTCTGCCGGTGGTAGGTGATGGCGAAGCGGTGCGCCTCGTCGCGCACCCGTTGTAAGAGGTAGAGCGCCTCACTGGTGCGCGGCAGGATCACCGGCTCGCTGTCGGCCGGCAGCCACACCTCCTCCAGGCGCTTGGCCAGCCCGACCACCGCCACGTCCGCGATACCCATGTCGGTCAGCACGTCGGCGGCGGCGTTGGCCTGCGGGCCCGCACCGTCCACGACCAGCAGGTTCGGCGGGTAGGCGAACTTGCGCGGCTTGCCGGTCTCCGGGTCGATGCCCGGCGCCGGACCGGCCTGCGCGGCCTCCCGCTCGGAGGGCGGCTCGTTCAGCATCCGGGCGAACCGGCGGCGGACGACCTCGGCGATGGACGCCACGTCGCCCTCGGTGGCCGCCTCGCGGATGGCGAACCGCCGGTACTCGGACTTGCGGGCCAGGCCGTCCTCGAACACCACGAGTGACGCGACGACGTCACTGCCCTGGATGTGACTGATGTCCACACATTCGATACGTAGCGGAGCCGTGTCCAGGCCCAACGCGTCCTGCAACTCCTGCAGCGCGGCCGAGCGGGCGGTCAGGTCGCCGGCGCGCTTGAGCTTGTGCTGGACGAACGCCTCCTTGGCGTTGCGCTCGACCGTCTCCATCAGGGCGCGCTTGTCGCCGCGTTGCGGGACGCGCAACTGGACGCGGGAGCCGCGCAGGCCGCTGAGCCATTCGGCGATGGCCTCGTGGTCCTCCGGCAGCTCCGGCACGAGGACCTCACGCGGAACCACGGTGCTCTCGGTGCTCTCGGTGCTGCCGGTGGTGTCGCCGGCATCGGCCTGGTCGCCGTAGAACTGGCTGAGGAACTGGTCGACCAGGCCCTCCGTGCCGGTCTCCTCGACCTTCTCGATCACCCAGCCGCGCTGGCCGCGGACACGCCCGCCGCGCACGTGGAACACCTGGACCGCGGCCTCGAGGTCGTCCTGCGCGAACGCGACGACATCCGCGTCGGTGCCGTCGCCGAGCACGACCGCCTGCTTCTCCATGGCGCGGCGCAGGGCGGACAGGTCGTCGCGCAGCCGGGCCGCGCGCTCGAACTCCAGCTCGGCCGAGGCCTCGTTCATCTCGCGTTCGAGCCGCTTCATCATGATGTCGGTGCGGCCCGCGAAGAAGTCGCAGAAGTCCTCGACGATCTGGCGGTGCTCGTCGGCGGTGACCCGGCCCACACACGGCGCCGAGCACTTGCCGATGTCACCCAGCAGGCACGGCCGCCCGATCCGGGCCTGACGGCGGAACACGTCCCGCGAGCAGGTCCGCGCCGGGAACACCCGCAGCAGCAGGTCGAGGGTCTCCCGCAGCGCCCACGCGTGCGCGTACGGCCCGAAGTAGCGGACGCCCTTGCGGCGCGCGCCCCGGTAGACGTGCAGGCGGGGGAACTCCTCGTTCATCGTGACCGCGAGCACCGGGTAGGACTTGTCGTCCCGGTAGCGGACGTTGAACCGGGGATCGAACTCCTTGATCCAGTTGTACTCGAGCTGCAGCGCCTCCACCTCGGTGGACACCACGGTCCACTCCACCCCGCCCGCCGTGGTGACCATCTGCGCGGTGCGCGGATGCAGCATCGTCACGTCGGCGAAGTACGAGTTCAGCCTGCTCCGGAGACTCTTGGCCTTGCCCACGTAGATCACGCGGCCGGCGGAGTCCCGGAACTTGTACACACCAGGGGCGTCCGGGATGGTTCCCGGCGCAGGTCGGTAGGTCGACGGATCGGCCACCCACCAAGCCTAGGCGCAGCCACCGACACTCAGACGGGTGACCGCCGCACCGTCATGATCACCAGGCCCTTAAGGTTCGGTCAGCCCCACACCGCCGCGGCGGTTTCGGCGATGAGGGTCAGCTTGGCCACCTGTTCGTCGTAGGTGAGGACGTTGCCTTCGACGGTGGAGGAGAAGCCGCATTGGGGGGACAGGCACAGCTGGTCGAGGGGGACGTACTTGGCGGCCTCGTCGATGCGGCGGCGGAGGTCGTCCTTGGTCTCGAGGGTGCCGCGTTTGGTGGTGACCAGGCCGAGGACCACCTGTTTTCCCGGCGGGACGAAGCGCAGGGGTTCGAAGCCGCCGGAGCGCTCGTCGTCGTACTCGAGGAAGAAACCGTCGACGTTCAGCTGGGTGAAGAGGGCCTCGGCGACGAAGTCGTACCCGCCTTCCGCCACCCAGGAGGAACGGAAGTTGCCCCGGCACATGTGGGTGGTGACGTGCAGGCCGGCCGGGCGGTCGGCGAGCGCGGCGTTGATCTGGCGGATGTAGCGCTCGTGCTGGTGCAGGGCGTCGCCGCCGCGCGAGGTGACCATCTCGCGTTGTTTGGGGTCGTTGAGGTAGGCGAGGCTGGTGTCGTCGAGCTGGAGGTAGGTGCAGCCGAGGCCGGCGACGCGGCGGACCTGCTCGGCGTAGGCCGCGGACAGGTCGGTCCAGAACTCCTCCTCGTCCGGGTAGACCTCCGGTGAGATGGCCGCGCGGCCGCCGCGGTAGTGGATCATGCTCGGTGAGGGGATGGTCAGCTTGGCGGTCTGCCCCGGCGAGACGGTGTCCCGCAGGAAGCTGAACGCGTCCCCGAAGATGGTGTCGGGCAACGTGATCCGCCCGTCGACCCGCAGGGCCGAAGCGGCGAACTGCAGCACCCCGGCGGCGTTGCGGAACTCCACCTGGAGCTTCTCGTCGAGCTTGGTGACCCCGCCCAGCGCGTAGATGAAGTCCATGTGCCACGAGGTGCGCCGGAACTCCCCGTCGGTCGCGGTCCGCAGGCCGACCTCTTCCTGCATCCGCACGACCTGCCGGATCGCGTCATCCTCGGCCTGCCGGAGCGAGTCCGCGTCGATCTCGCCGCGCGCGTGCTGCTGCCGGGCGGCGAGCAGCGCGGCGGGCCGCAGCAGACTGCCCACGTGGTCGGCACGGAACGGTGGCGTGGTTCGGACGGCTGACATCGGTGGAGCCCTCCTCGCAGTCGGAAAGAAACTGGATGAGCTCTCAACTTAGTCCGCCGGACGCCCCGCGGTCAGATGAACTCGATCTGTACCTCCGCGGTGGCCGACTCGGTGAACGCGTACACGGTGACCAGCTTGGGCGCGGCCTCCGAGACCAGCTGGAACGAAGCCGAGCCGGACTTCAGCCGGACCGACGACACCCGGGAGTCGCCGGCCATCAGCGAACCGCCGGTCGACCGCAGGTAGACCTCCGCTTTCCGGCCCTTCCCCGTCTCGCCCGGCTTCCGCACGGTGATCGTGCACGAGGAAGTCCCGTCGGCGGGAACCTGCGGCATTCCGTCGACAGGATGCCGCGACGGCGCCTCGACCTCCAGCTCCAGTGGCATCTCGGCCGAGGCCATCCGCAACAAGGCGGCCGGTTCGGCGACCTCGCGCTGGGCGGTCTCGACGGACCGGAACCGGCCGTCGGTCCGCACCTCGTACTCCCCCGGCGCCAGCACGAACGACGCCGAAGGTTCGCCACCGGACTCACGTCCGGCCCGACCGAGACGGACCGGACCGCCACCTCGGCCTCCGATGGCACCAGCGAAGGCAGTTGCATCTCGGGAGTCCTCTCAGTACTCATAGGTGATCGACAGGCCGTGGATCTCCATGTCGAACGCCGAACCGGTCGACTGGGCGTAGATGCTGTACGCGAAGTTCGCGTTGTCGACGATGTGCTGGTTGCGGCCCTGGGCCGTGATGGCGACGGTGCGGACGAAAGTTCCGGCCGCGCTCACGCTCGTGTCGAAGCCGAGGGTGGCGCTGGCGCCGAAGTCCGGGGTCACCGACGTGCGGATCAGCCCGATCCAGCAGGAACCGGTGCCGACCGTCCGGACCTGGAACTGGAAGGAGATCAGCTTGGCACCGTGCGGCAGGGCGACCGGCACCACGCCGAGCACGAAGGCGTTCGAGGTGGGTTTGTGCGCCCAGGTCTTGGGATGGCTCAGCTCGAGCAGCCACGGCGACCAGCCAGCCACGTTGAGCGGGGCGAAGGCCGGTTCCACCGACAGCACCTGGGTCGCCGGGCTGGCCGCGATGAACGAGCGGCGCTCCTCGATCTGGGCGTCCAGGATGGTGGCCGCGTTCGCGGGCCGGTTGAGCACGCTGATCAGCATGAACCGATGGCCGGCCGGCGCGGCGGGCAGGGCGGCCGCGCCCTCCGCGACACGGATGGCGACCTCCCTTTTCAGGCGTACGGCCGTTTCCACGCCGATGATCGGGTTGACGATGGCACTGTCCTCGGCCTGGCCGACCTCACGTTCCCACACGTCGGCGTAGACGAGGTCGGTGCGGGCCGCGCCCGGGGTGGTCAGCGGCGGGATCACAGCGACACCGTCGCGGGTGGCGATCGCGGGCGTGGCCCACGGCTGGGCGGAGTAGAGGAACCACTGCGGGGCGAGCTGGGTGGGACGGCCGCCGACGATCGCCGTCCCGCCTGCGAACTGGAAGTCGTTCGCGGTCCCGGTCGGCGCGACCGTCAACGCGTACAGGGCCGTGTTCGGGATCTTGGCCACGCCGTCCGGGCAGATCGCGCCGAGGCCGTTGTACAGGTCCTGGCGGATCACGTCGTTCTGCTCGTTCCAGTCCGCGTCGACCAGCGGGACACCCTGCTGCAGCCGCACACCGACGTAATTCTTGCTGGGCTGGAACGTGTTGCGCGAGAAGTTTCCCATTCGCTTTGCCCTCCTCAGAAGGTCAGGCGCAGCGTGCGTTGCAGGGTGAACCCTGCCTGCATGTCGATGCGCGGGTGGATGCGGTGGTTGATGAGCACGCCCGAGTTGGCGGCGGCCGTGCCGCCGGCGAACACGCCGAACTCGCGCAGGCTCCAGGTGGCCGGGCCGCCGGGGATGTCCGCCGTGGTCAGCTGGGTGGTGATGTCCAGCCGGTTGGTGAAACTGCCGCCCACGAAGGTGATCTGGCCCGCGGTCAGGGCTTGGCGCGCGGTCTCGGTGTAGAGCTGGCTGCGGCTGCGCCGCGCCGACTCGGAGGGGACCGTGCCGCTGTCCCAGGAGGCGTCGCCGGTGCCGACCGCCCAGAAGCCGAGCTTGGCGCCCTGCGGGTCGCCTTTCACCAGTGCGGCAAGGAGTTTGCGCAGGCCGTCGACGATGAGGTTGCGCTGCCAGTCGCGGCGCCAGACCTCGCGGCCGGACGCGTCCACCAGAACGTCGCAGTACTCGCCGAACGGGCTGTTCAGCCGTTCCTCGTCCATGGTCTCCTCCCTAAGACAGCGCGGTGTGCCAGGTGCGCGAGCCGGTGTCGACGGCGGCGACGTTGACCGACCGGTGCGCTAGATCGTTGGTGTAGAAGTGTTTCCAGCCAGGGATCCGGTCGGTGACCTCGTCGTCGCCCTCGCCCCACAGCTCCTCCTGGGCCAGCACGCCGACATCGCTGGCCTCTTCGACGGCCATCGTGGTCGCGTTGTACTCCTCCTCGACCACGATGCCGGGCATCAGGATGAACACCGGGCGGATGGTGATCGGCAGGAACTCCTGCAGGATCGCCCGGATCCGCTCCCATTCCGCCTGCAGCACGAACACTTCGGTCTCGACGTCCGGGACGATGTACACGCCGATCGTGTCGCGGGAGTACCAGGTGCGGTCGTCGCGGACGTACTGTCCATTTTGGAGCTTGCCGCAGTCGTACGAGTACGCCGCGGTATCCTCGAACAACCGGTTGCGCAGGCGGTACATCGCCTCCGCGTCCGTCGTGTCGACCGACCCGCGAGCGGCCGTGCGGTGGGTCAGGAACGGCGCCGTGGGTGTGCCCTTCATGTTCCCGTCGGCGTAGGCGAACCCGGCTCCCTGCAAGGGTTCCCGGCGGGTCACGTCGACGCTCACCACGAGATTGCGCACGAACTCCCGGATCTGCGCGTCCCACCCGGTCAGCCGGTTGATCATCGCGGTGATGTTGGCCGCGGTGCCGACCGTGCGGTAGAACTCCGGCGCGAACATCACCTCGCCGCGCTGGGCGTCCTCGTCCAGGTAGTCCTTGAGCTTCCAGCCGATGTGGTGCGCGAGGTGCGGCAGCAGCCGGGCGTCGACGCGCCGCGGATCGTGCAGGGTGCGCAGGTCGGCGACGAACCCACGCAGCATGTCGGCGTGCGCCTCGACGGTCTCGATGAATCGCTGGAACTGTCCCTTGCCCTCATCTTCGCGCGCCACAGTGAATTCACGTGGCTCGGTGGTGTCGCGGACCCGATCGGCCTGTGGCAGTGCGGCGAACAACCCCATGTCGTAGCGGCCGGTGGCCAGCGCCGAAGCCTGGGTCGCACGGCTGTAGCTGCCCTTGTCGCCGACGAAAACCGTGTAGTAGTAGATGGTTCCGGCTTCGAGCCCCTCCCGGTCGACGATCTCCACCGTGGTCGACAACGGCGTGCCGTCCGCGGACACGGCCCGCCGGATCAGGCGTACCAGCATACGGTCGCGAGGCGTGCCACGGTACCGGAACGACCGGGTCGTCTTGATCAGCGTGCCGGACATCCATTCGCTGCGGGACTCGTCGAAGTCGGTCGCGAACTTCGCGCTGTCGTAGACCACGGTGCCGTCGGTGAGGTCGCCGGGCGCCGCGGCCACCGGAACCCAGCCGCGCCGGACGGTTCCGGGGAACCGGCGTTCGCGGCGCAGGATCCGCAGCCGCTGCGCGAAAGGGTCACCGGCCGGCTGGGCCAGCGTCCAGGCGAGCCGGATCGCCGAGCCTGCCGGGTCCGTCCGCGCCGTGAAACCGGGTGAGGACAACACAGTCACGCGAGACCGCCCTCGACCGTGACGGTGATCGTGCCCTTGCGCGGGAACTCCTTGGGCTGCAGCTGGATCAGCCCGTCCAGCACGTCCACCGGCTGCCCGGCGGGCACCGAACGGGTCCCGGCGAACGTCGTCACCTGCGAGAAGGCGACACCGGCCTGGCTCTCCACCGCCTCGTAGATCTTGCTGAGGTAGAAGCTCTGGCCGAACTCGATGGTGTCGATGACGAACAACGCGTCCAGCGCGGCGGCGACGCGGTTCTGCACATCGGCGCGGTAGTAGGACGGTTCGGCGCCGATCGTGACCGAGATGTCGAGCCGGACGAACACCGGTTGCCGCACCGAGACCAGCGTCGTGGCCATGGCCCGCTGCTGCAGGTAGACCAGCACCTGCCCACGCAGCCGGTCGGTCGGCGCGGCACCGGCCGAGTCCACCACGTACACGTCGACGTAGTTCCATGATGGCGCCCGGGCGATGGCCCGCGCGACGCCTGGCACATTCTCGGCCAGGGCGGCGTAATCCGTCGCCGTCACGGCCCTTTGCAGGCTGCGGAACACGAACGGCGCCAACGCCCGGGCGTGCTCGATCGACTCGTGCTCGGCGCCGCCGGACGCGGCGAGGTCGTTGGTGATCGTGACCGGCACGTTCACCCCGGACTTCGGCACCGTGATCGTGCCCGCGCCGACGTTGCCCGAGAGCCCGCCGCCGATCAGGTAGGTCGCGCGGATCGTCGCGCCGGCGGGCGGTTTGCGGCCGTACGTGCCATCGCCGAACACCAGCTCGGCGTTGTCGAGGTCGTCGGTCCGGACGAAGAAGTGCGGGTCGTCGGACCGGCTGTACAGCAAGGTCGCGTGCCGCTGCCAGCGCTCGAACCCACCGCCCGCATCGACTTCCACGGTGAGGTAGTCCTGCGAGTCCGGGTCGCGCGGCAGAAGTACGGGGCGCTGCGTGAGGTC
>CBIMJO010000258.1:0-9291 GCA_966244135.1 uncultured Actinocrispum sp.
TACCAGAACGTCCGGTACACCCCGCAGCCGTCGATGGTGGCCGCCTCGTCCAGCTCGCGCGGGATGCCCCGGATGAACTGGATGATCAGGAACACGAAGAACGCCTCGGTGGCCAGCAGCTTCGGCAGGATCAGCGGCAGGAACGTGTTCACCAGCCCGGCCTGCTGGAAGATGATGTACTGCGGGATCAAGGTCACGTGGTGCGGCAGCATCAGGGTGGCGATCATGAACACGAACAGCGGGCCGGACAGCCGGAACCGCAGGCGCGCGAACGCATACGCGGCCAGCGTGCACGACACCACGTTGGCCAGCACCGATCCACCGGCCACGATGAACGAGTTGAGGAAGAACCGGCCGAACCCGATGCCCGCCGCACCCTCCCAGCCCTGCCGGTAGCCGTCGAGCACGAACCGGCTGGGCAGCAGGCGCAGGCTGGACAGGATCTCCGACGGCGGCTTCACCGACGCGAACGCCAGCCACACCAACGGATACAGCACGACCGCCACCCCGATCAGGCACAGTGCGTGCCAGAGCACCCGGCGCGCGGTCATCGCTTGTCCCCGTAGAACACCCACAGCCGGGCGGTGCGGAAGATGACCGCGGTGACGATCCCGATCACGACCAGCAGCACCCACGCCATGGCCGACGCGTAGCCCATCCGGAAGTCCTCGAAGCCGCGCTGGAACAGATACAGCGTGTAGAACAGCGCCGAGTCCGCGGGCCCGCCCCGGCCGCCGCCGATGACGAACGCCGGGGTGAACGCCTGGAACGCGTGGATGGCCTCGAGCACCAGGTTGAAGAAGATCACCGGGGACAGCATCGGCAACGTGATGTGCCAGAACCGGTGCAGCGGACCGGCTCCGTCCACTTCGGCCGCTTCGTACAGCTCGCGCGGGATCTGCTTGAGCCCGGCCAGGAAGATCACCATCGGCGCGCCGAACTGCCACATCGCCAGCAACACGATCGACCACAGGCTGTACGACGGGTCGTCCACCCAGCTCGGGGTGTGCAGGCCGACCGAGTCCAGCAGCTCGTTCACCGGGCCGCCCTCGGTGAACATCGCCCGCCACACCAGCGCGGCGGCGACGCTCGCGCCGAGCAGCGACGGCGCGTAGAAAGCCGCGCGGTAGAAGCCGTTCGAGGCGGCACGCGTGTTGAGCAGCATGGCCACCAGCAGCGACGCGATCAGCTTCAGCGGCACCGACGCGAGCACGTAGATCAGCGTGACCTTGACCGACTGGAGGTAGCGGGCGTCGTCGGTGAACATCCGCACGAAGTTGTCGAACCCGACCCAGTGCGGCTCGGTGAACAGGTCGTAGTCGGTGAACGACAGGTACAGCGACACGACCATTGGCCCGACCGTCAGCAGGACCGCACCGGCGATCCAGGGCGCGAGGAACACGTACGCCTGTGGCTGGTTTCCGCTGCGCCGCTTCGGTTTGGGCCCCGGTGCGACCGGGGCCGGAGCCGGAGTGCGGGAGGTGTGGACGAGGGTCATGGCCTACTGCAGGTCCTTCTTGGCCTCGGACATGAACCGCGCCACCGCGTCGTCCACGCTCAGCCGCTCGAACGCGACCTCCTCGTACGTGCGCTGCAACAGCTTCTGGATCGCGCCCGCGCCCTTGGGCGGTACCGGCGGGGCCGCGCCGAGCCTGGGTTCGATGGCCGCCTCGTAGTCGAAGATGACCTTGTCCGTGCCGGTGGCCGCGGCGGCGAGCTGCTGGCGGACCTTCAGGTTGGGCGGCAGGCCACGGTCGGCACCGAGGATCTTGCCCGCATCGGGATCGTTGACCAGGAAGTCGACGAGTTTGGCCGCGGTGTCCTGGGCCTTGCCGCGAGCCGAGACGGACAGGAACATCGTCGGCCGCCGGTACTGCCCGGTGTTGCTCGGGTCGTCGCTCGGGTAGGGCGCGACGCCCATGGTTGCGCCGTTCGCCTTCTGGAAACTCGGGAACACGCTGTCGTAGGCGAACTCCGCGGCGGTCAGCTTCTTGCCCAGTGGGGACTGCTCGGGCGCGGTGTTGTAGGACGCGGAGACCTCAGCGGTGGTCCCGGCCTTGCTCGTGCGGAAGCCGGTTGCCAGCTGCCAGAACGCTTTCAGGTCGGCGTCAGTGAAGCCGAGGCCGCCATCCGGGGCGTAGAACTGTTTGCCGCGCTGGCGCAGCCAGATCTCCAGTGCGCTGTCGAGCATGCCGAAGTCGGTGACACCGCGTTTGGTGAAACCGCCGGCGGAGCCGACTTTCTCAGCGGCGACGCGGAACTGCTCCCACGTCATCGGCTTCGACAGGTCGATTCCCTCGTACGCCTTGGTTTCGTAGACGAGTGAGGACGCGTTCTGGGCCCACGGCACGGCGTAGCGCTTGTCGGCGATCATGCCGGTCTTGGCCAGCTCGGGGCTGATGCCGGTCAGCGAGACCTGTTCGCCGGCGCCGTCATTGAGGTCCAGCAGGACCTTGCGGGAGCCGTACTCGGACAGGTACCGGGTGTCCATGGTGATCACGTCCGGCGCGTTGCCGCCCGCGGTCTGCGTGGCCAGCTTCTCCCAGTAGGCGGCATAGGCGGAGAAGGTGGTCTGCACCTTGACGCCGGAGTTGCGTTGCTCGAACAGGTCGACGGCCTTGCGGGTGATCGTCGCCCGGCTGTCGCTGCCCCACCAGGCGAAGGTGATGGTGACATCCCCGCCGCCGCCACTGCTTCCGGTCCCCGTCGCGCACCCGGCCAGCAAGGCCGGCACCAGTAAAGCGGCGAACACGCGCCTGATCATCCGTCGCTCCGTCCGTTTGCAGGATTTCATGCAAACCGGGACACTCGGAGCGCTCCCAGAACCGTGTCAACGCCGGATTTCGTTGCTGTTATTGACATCGGTGCGTTCGATGAGGTGACGCCTCGTTTTCAGAAAACTCAGTGCCGGACGATCACCCGATGGACCCCGCGCCACCACCGGTTCGGCCCCGCCCACGGCACGCCGATCTCCGAGAACAACGCGAGCCGCTCGGCCGCCACCGCGACCTCCTCGCCGATGCCGCGCACCACCGGATGGCGTTCCGGGCCGTGGCCGACCGTGCGGATCCAGCCCTCCGGGATGGGCGCGGGACCGGGCGCGTCCCGGACCGCCTGCACCACCGAGGCGAACGCCCGCGTCTTGCTCAGCGGCGCCAGCAACGGCACACCACCGGAACGGTGATCGAGCAGGTTGCGCAGCAGATCTGTAGGCGGGCCAACGGGAACGTGCTCGTCGTTGATCTCCAGCCGGTGGGTCTTGTACCAGAACTTCGCCCGGCCCTCGGTGCCGTGCACGACCACGAACGGCTCATGATCCTGCTCCGCGCACAATGACGCCGCCACAACGATCTCGGGACCCGCCTCGAACCGTAGCCGCAGGCACGCGGTGTCGTCGGCCTCCAAGTCACGGGTCCCGAACAGTTCCAGCGTGATGTCCGAGGGATCGTTGCCCGCCATGCCCGCCACCAAAAGCGCGGTGGCCACAGCATGCGAGAACGGGTTCGTCAGCGCGCCATCCACGACCGCTTGACCGTCCAGCCAGCGACGACCGGCCCACGGGTTGCGGGCATAGTAGGCATCGGTGCGCACCCACGCCCCGGCCGCGCCGATCCCGGTGACCTCACCGAGCCGTCCCTCGCCGATCGCCTGCAGCAACGGCGGCAGCGCGGCCGAGCCGAAGCTCTGGAACCCGGTCTGGCAGATTCGGCCGTGCGCGGCCAGTTCGTCGTACCCGGCCAGATCCAGCACGGGCGGGGTCTCGATCAGCACGTCCGCGCCCGAACGCAGGACCTCGCTGCCGATCGGCACGTGCGAGTGCGGCGGGGTGGCCACGACGACCACGTCCGGCGCGATGTCGTTCAGCATTCCGGTGATGTCGTTGTGGATGCCCGCGCCGGTCGGCATCAGGGCGAGCGCTCGCGGGGCGGGCGGCCGGATGTCGCAGGCACCGGCGAAGATCACGCGGCCCTCGTCGTGCAGGGCCCGGGCCCGCCGCAGGTACGTGAACGCGTACCCGGACGTGCCCACCACGGCCAGACGAGCGGCACCCGTCATTGGGTCTCCGATCCTGCGAACACGCGCGTTTCCGCAAATCACGCTATGGCCGGGCCTGACCCGTGTCAAGCCGCGAACACCCTGGTGCGGAAGGGTTTCGCGCACCGTGAATTGACAAGAACGCGGGGGCTTCACATGATGTTTGTGCAAGTCTGCGCGAGGGAGCCTGCGTGACCGTCACCATCCACGACGTGGCCCGCCGGGCCAAGGTGTCCATCTCGACGGTGTCCCGCGCCTTCACCGCCCCCGGGCTGGTGAAGCCGGACACCCGCAACCGGGTCCTCAGCGCGGCCAACGACCTGGGCTACCACCCCACCGGTGGCCCGCGCAAACCGGTGCACCGCACCGGACACATCGGCATCATCGTCTCCGACCTCGGCAACCCGTTCTTCACCGGCGTGCTCAACGGGGTGCAGGCCCGCGCCCGCCAGGACGACGTGGCCGTGCTGTTCGCCAACAGCGACGGCGACCCGGTGACCGAGGAGAACCTCGCCCGGGACATGGGCAAGCAGGTCGACGGCCTGGTGCTGTGCAGCTCGTGCATGAGCGATGCCCAGCTGCGGGATCTTGCCCGCCAGAGCAGCCTGGTGCTGCTGGACCGGCAGATCGACGACATCCCGTCGGTGGTGATGGACAGCGCGGGCGGCATGCGCCAGGCCATCCAGCACCTGGCCGCGTTGGGGCACAAGCGATGCGCGTTCGTCGGCGGCCCAAGGGACGCGTGGGCCGACACGGCCCGGCGGGCCGGCCTGCATCCGGCGGCCGAGGAACACGGAGTCCAGGTCGTGGAGTTCGGCCCGTTCCCGCCCCGGTTCGAGGGCGGCCTGCAGGGCGCGGACCTGGCCCTGGCGGCCGGGGTCACCGCGATCATCGCGTACAACGACCTGGTGGCCTTCGGGATCCTGGCGCGGCTCAACGCCCGCGGCGTGCCGGTGCCCGACGAGGTCAGCCTGGTCGGCTTCGACGACCTGGTCTTCGCGGCCATCTCGGCGCCGCCGCTGACCACGGTCGCGATGCCCACCGAGGCGGCCGGGCGCGCCGCGGTGAACGTGCTGCTGGCGCTGCTCGACGAGGACCACCGCACGGCAACGAACCGGTTGCTGGACACGTACCTCATCGTGCGCGCCACCACCGCCCCGCCCCGATCATGACACTGTCATGACACAGCGCGCTTCTTCGTCCAGATGTCGTAGGCGACCGCGGCGAGCAACACGAGCCCCTTCACCAGCATGACCCGCTCGCTCGGCGCGCCGAGCAACGACATACCGTTGTTGATCACGGCCATGATCAGGCCACCGGTGACCGCGCCGACGACCTTGCCGACACCGCCCTGCACAGCGGCGCCACCGATGAACGCGGCGGCGATCGCGTCCAGCTCGAACGCGGTGCCAGCGGTCGGCCCGGCCTGGTTCAGCCGGCCCGCGAAGATCACCCCGGCCAGCGCGGCGAGCACGCCCATGTTCACGAAGATCCAGAACGTCACCGACTTGACCTTCACGCCGGACAGCTCGGCCGCCTGCTTGTTGCCGCCGATCGCGTAGATGTGCCGGCCGAACACCGACCGGTTGGCGATCACGGTGTAGCCCAGCACCAGGACGGTCAGCAGCACCAGCACCCACGGCAGGTTCTTGAACCGCGCCAGCTGGATCACCACCGCCAGCACCACCAGGCTCGCGCCGCCGACCTTGAGCACGAACACGCCGAACGGATCGACCTGCTGCAGGTACCCCAGGCGCGCTTTGCGTTGCCGCCACTGGACGAACACGATCGCGACCACACCGACCACACCCGCCAGCAGGCTCACCACGTCCGCGCCACCGAGCGGACCGAGTCCGATGTTGCCCAGGTAACCGTCGGTGAACCCGTTGGACAGCGTGCGGATCGCCTCCGGGAACGGCCCGATCCCCTGGTTTCCCAAGACTGTCAGGGTCAGCGCCCGGAACGCGAGCATCCCCGCGAGCGTGACGATGAACGCCGGGATCCCGAAGTACGCGACCCAATAGCCCTGCCACGCCCCGATCGCCGCGCCCGCCACCAGCGTGATCAACAGGGCGGGCAGCCACGGCACGCCCATGTTCACCGTCAGCACCGCGCACAACGCCCCGCACACCGCCACCACCGAGCCGACCGACAGGTCGATGTGCCCGGCGATGATGATCAGCATCATGCCCATCGCCAATATCAGGATGTACGAGTTCTGCACGATGATGTTGGAGATGTTCTGCGGTTCCAGCAGCACGCCGTCGGTCAGCACGGTGAACAGCACGACGATCAACGCGAAGGCGACGTAGATGTCACCCTCACGCGGGTTGAACGAGAACCGCCGCAGCTGCGGTGGCGCGTCGGCCGCCTGCGCCGGTTGCTTGGTCATGGTCATGTTGAATCCCTAGTCATATATTGCATCAGGCGTTCCTGGGTGGCCTCGGCGCGGGTCACCTCACCGGTGATGCGGCCACGGGACAGCACGTAGATCCGGTCGCACAGCCCGAGCAGCTCGGGCAGTTCCGACGAGATCACCAGGATCGCCTTGCCCTCCTCGGCGAGCCGGTTGATGATCGTGTAGATCTCGTACTTCGCGCCCACGTCGATGCCGCGGGTCGGCTCGTCCAGGATCAGCACGTCCGGGTCGGTGAGGATCCACTTGGACAGCACCACTTTCTGCTGGTTGCCGCCGCTGAGCTTGCCGGTGACCGAACGCACGTCCGGCGCCTTGATGTTCATCCGGACGCGGTAGTCCGCGGCCACCCGGTGTTCCTCGTGCTCGTTCACCCAGCCCCGGCGGGCGAACTGGTCCAGCCCGGCCGCCGAGATGTTGCGCTTGATGTCCTCGATCAGGTTGAGGCCGTAGCGTTTGCGGTCCTCGGTGACGTACGCGATGCCGTGCCGGATCGCGTCACGCACCGACCGCAGCTGGATCTCCTTGCCGTCCTTGACGATCCGGCCGGAGATGTCCTTGCCGTAGCTGCGGCCGAACACGCTCATCGCCAGCTCGGTCCGCCCGGCGCCCATCAGGCCGGCCAGCCCGACGATCTCCCCGCGCCGCAACGAGAGGTTCGCGTTCTCGACGACCACCCGGCCGGCCTGGGTCGGGCTGTGCACGGTCCAGTCGGTGATCCGCAGCACCTCCTCGCCGGGCGAGGAGGTGTGCGGCGGGAACCGTTCGGACAACGCCCGGCCCACCATCGCGGCGATGATCCGGTCCTCGCTCGCCTCGGTGGTGGGGAACGACGTCACCGTGTGACCGTCGCGCAGCACGGTGATCGAGTCCGCGATGGACATGATCTCGTTGAGCTTGTGCGAGATGATCACACAGGTGACGCCCTGGTCGCGCAGCTGCCGCAGCAGCCCGAGCAGGTGCTCGGAGTCGCTGTCGTTCAACGCGGCCGTCGGCTCGTCCAGGATCAGCAGCCGGACCTGTTTGGACAGTGCCTTGGCGATCTCGACCAGCTGCTGCTTGCCCACGCCGAGGTCGTTCACCGGGGTGACCGGGTGCTCGGCCAGCCCCACGCGCCGCAGCAGCGCGCCGGCCTCGTGGTTGGTGCGGTTCCAGTCGATCATCCCGCCGGATGCGATCTCGTTGCCCAGGAAGATGTTCTCCGCGATGGACAGCTGCGGGCAGAGCGCCAGCTCCTGGTGGATGATCACGATGCCGAGCCGTTCGCTGTCCCGGATGGAGGAGAACTCCACCGGCCGGCCGTCGTACTCGATCGTGCCGGAGTACGAACCGTGCGGGTGGACGCCGGAGAGCACCTTCATCAAGGTGGACTTCCCGGCGCCGTTCTCCCCGCAGATCGCGTGGATCTCACCCCGGCGGACATCCAGGTTGACATCCTCGAGCGCGGTCACGCCCGGGAACGTCTTGGTGATGTCCCGCATCCGGAGGATCGTCATTTCAGCTGGCCCGCTGTGTAGTAGCCGGAGTCGACGAGGACCTTCTGGTAGTTGGTCTTGTCCACGATCACCGGCTGCAGCAGCTGGCTGGGCACGACCTTGACCCCGTTGTCGTAGTCCTTGGTGTTGTTGACCTGCGGCTTGTTGCCCTTCAGCACCGTGTCGGCCATCTCCACAGTGGACTTCGCCAGGTCACGGGTGTCCTTGAAGATCGTCGCGTACTGCTCGCCGGCGATGATCGACTTGACCGACGCGACCTCGGCGTCCTGCCCGGTGACCACCGGGTAGGCCTGCGAACCGGTGCCGTAGCCGTTGCTCTTCAGGGCGGACAGGATGCCGATCGACAGGCCGTCGTAGGGCGAGAGCACGCCCTGGACGGTCTGGCCACCGCGGTAGGTCTTGGTCAGCAGGTCCTCCATCCGGCGCTGCGCGGTCGCCGGGTCCCAGCGCAGGATGGCCACCGTGCTGAAGTCCGTCTGTCCACTCGCGACCTTCAGCACGCCCTTGTCCAGGAACGGCTTGAGCACGGACATCGCGCCGTTGAAGAAGAACGTGGCGTTGTTGTCGTCCGGCGAACCGGCGAACAGCTCGATGTTGAACGGCCCGGTGACGCTCGCGTCGTCCGTCCCGTCCGCCTTCTTGAGCTTCAGCCCGGTCAGCAGCGAGGTCGCCTGCTGCACGCCGACCTTGAAGTTGTCGAACGTGGCGTAGTAGTCGACGTTGGGGCTGTTGCGGATCAGCCGGTCGTAGGCGATGACCGGGATCTTCTTGTCCGCGGCCTCCTGCAGCTGGGTGGTGATCGCGGTACCGTCGATCGAGGCGATCACCAGCAGCTTGGCGCCCTTGGTGATCTGGTTCTCGATCTGGTTGACCTGCGTGGGGATGTCGTTCTCGGCGTACTGCAGGTCCACCTGGTAGCCCAGCTTCTCCAGCTGTGCCTTGATGTTGTCGCCGTCGTGGATCCAGCGCTCGGACGACTTGGTGGGCATGGTCACCCCGACCAGTCCGCCCGCGCTCGCTGCGGACTGCGGGGCCTGGTCGGCGGTCTTGACGCTCGATCCACACGCGGTCAGCGTCAGGGTGAGCGCCAGGAGTCCAGCGGTAGCGGCGATTCTCATCAGATACCTCCTCGCAGGCGGTAGTACGCCTGGTTCCAGCGCACCCGGTCGATGAATGCGGCGGGTGTGGTTTCCTTGTCGATCAACAACAACTCGGTGTTCACCATGTCGGTGAAGTCCCGCAGGGTCTCCGCGCCGTCGGCCTGGGTCAGCACGGTGTGGTGCGGTCCGCCCGCGATCAGCCACGACTCGGGCGAGCGGGTCGCCATGGTCCGGTCGGTCGCCT